>NZ_AKZL01000085.1:0-19057 GCF_000282755.1 Shewanella sp. POL2 | reverse complement strand
CCTCCGATGCCTTACAAACTCGGCGCACACTTTGCGTGCTGAGATTAGTTGGTACACCTTTCGGCGCCAGTTCTTTAATAATAAAGTCGATAAAGCGTCTGCTGGCTAAGCTTACATAACGTCTTGATGGATAGGCTAAATAGCATTCGCCGGGATGGGACTCTATCTCAGGTAACAGGGTAATTAGCTGCCCTGAAGCCACAAAATCAGCCACCACTTCCGCAGGCGCATACACAATGCCGCGCCCTTGCAGGGCAAACTCTACCGCCACCTCGACACTGTTGGAGCAGAAATTCCCCCGAACCCGAACTTCCTGTTCGGCACCAATCCATAACTCATTAAAGATCTTGCCATTTGAGAGCCTAAATAAGGCCACATTATGGGACTCAATCTCCTGTGGAGTCTGCGGCATACCATGTTGCACTAGGTATTGGGGACTAGCATAAAAACGCAAATCCGTGGTGAATATCGGCCGCACCACTAAATCTAAGGTATCTAATGCGGGTTCGACCACAAAGGCTACATCGAGATTGTTCTTCACCATATCAACAGATTCTGCGCTACTAATCACTTCAACCGTGAGCTTGGGATGCAGATCCATAAAACGGAAAATGGCTTGCATCAACACATTCATACTGTGGATAGGAAACATTTGAATGCGGAGATGGCCACTGATCTCAGCATCTTCGTTAGTCATCTCAAACAGAGTTTCATCGAGCTGCGCCAAGATATTCTGTGAACGTTGGTAAAAATGGCTTCCCGCCGAGGTCAGCGTCATCGAGCGGCTCTGTCGGTGGAATAGCTTGATATTCAGCTCATCTTCCAATGCCTGTAAACGCCGACTCACGGTCGATTTTGGTAAGTTAAGCAAATCCGCCGCTTCAATCAAACTGCCGGTTTCAGCGATTCGGTGAAATAACGCGAGGTCCTCTGTCTTCATTTTTAACTTAATATCAATCTCATTATGTGGGATTGATAATCCCAAAGTATCCCGTTTATTGCAACAACTTTAGCTGATATCTTCGCGCCCCTGAAATGCTGATAAATTGTTATTGAGGACTCTCCACCATGAAATCTTATCGACTTATTCCCTTGGCGGCGTTATTGCCAGCCCTGCTTACAGCCTGCACGCCAGCGGAAAGCTCGGTACAGGCGAGTGTCATCAGACCCGTAAAACTGTTTGAGGTTGCCAAACTCGAGGGCGGAGATTTTAGAACCTTCCCCGCGCGGGTGAGCGCCAATAGTCGCGCAGAATTGTCATTTCGCATTTCTGGGCAACTTACAGAGTTGGCGCTGGTAGAAGGGCAAAGTGTTAACCAAGGTAGCCTATTGGCTAAACTGGACGACAGGGATGCCTATAACAATTTAATGACCCGCGAAGCAGACCATGAACTGTTAGCGGCGGATTTTCAGCGTAAAACCGAACTCCTAAAGCGTAAATTAATCTCCCAAGCCGAGTTTGATAGCGCCCAAGCACAGCTTAAATCGGCCAAAGCCGCCTTAGCTGCCGCCCGTGACCAGTTAAGTTATACCAAGCTTATCGCCCCTTTTAGTGGCACAGTGGCCAAACGTTTAGTGGATAACCACCAAATTGTGCAGGCTAATCAAGGAATATTAACCCTACAAAACAACCATTTGCTCGATGTAAGTATTCAAGTACCCGAGTCAATGGCCGCGGGTTTAAACACTTATATCCAGCAGCAAAAGTTTGTCGCTAAAGTGCGTTTTAGTGCATTAGCAGGCATGGAGTTTGATGCGAAATTCAAGGAATACTCCACCCAAGTTACGCCCGGCACTCAGGCCTATGAAGTGGTGTTTTCGCTACCACAACCCAAGGATATTCAATTACTTCCAGGGATGAGCGCTGAATTAACCCTGGCCTTAATGAAAAGCCCAGACCAAGCAGCATCGGCCATAGTGCCAGTCACCGCTATCGATAAACGCGATCAGGATGGCCGAGTCCAAGTGTGGGTCTATCAAGCGCAATCGGGCGAAGTGAAACCCGCTGCTGTCACCTTAGGCCGAGTCACCAGTGAAGGGGTTGAAGTGCTTGGCGGTATTAATAATGGCGATTTAATTGTCAGTGCAGGTGTATCCCAATTATCCGACGGGATGAAAGTCAAACCACTACGCTGGCAGCGCGGAGTTTAATCCATGAATATTGCTGAGTATTCAATCCGCCACAAAGTCATCAGTTGGATGTTTGTATTACTGCTACTCGTGGGCGGTAGTGTGAGCTTTACCGGTCTTGGGCAGTTAGAGTTTCCCGAATTTACCATTAAAGAAGCCCTAGTCATCACCGCCTATCCGGGTGCATCGCCAGAGCAAGTGGAAGAAGAAGTCACCCTTCCCCTCGAAGATGCCTTACAGCAGCTCGATGCGGTTAAGCACGTAACCTCCATTAACAGTGCGGGTTTGTCGCAGATCCAAATTGAGGTCAAAGAAACCTATGACAAAACGAGCCTGCCGCAGGTGTGGGATGAAGTACGTCGTAAGGTCAACGACACCGCAGGACAACTGCCTCCCGGCACTAGCACGCCCAAAGTCTATGACGACTTTGGCGATGTGTACGGCATTTTGTTTAATCTCTCAGGGCCTGACTATAGTAACCGTGAATTAAGCAATTATGCCGATTATTTGCGCCGCGAACTGGTACTGGTGCCAGGGGTCAAAAAGGTTTCAGTTGCGGGCAGCGTAACTGAGCAGGTTGTGATTGAAATATCACAACAAAAACTCTCGGCACTGGGGTTAGATCAAAGCTATATCCACGGCCTGATTAACAATCAAAACGTGGTCTCCAACGCGGGCAGTTTAGTGGTGGGCGATAATCGTATTCGCATCCATCCCACCGGAGAATTTAGCAGTGTGCAGGATCTCGCACGTCTGATCGTCAGCCCGCCCGGCAGCACTGAGCTTATCTATCTTGGTGATATTGCCCATATAGAAAAAGATTATGATGAAACCCCTGACGTGCTCTATCACAACCGTGGCGAAGCCGCCCTCTCCCTTGGGATTTCCTTTTCAAGTGGCGTCAACGTGGTCGAAGTGGGTAAAAGCGTTAGCGAGCGCCTTGCCGAACTGGAGTCTCAGCGCCCAATAGGGATGAGCTTAGACACGGTTTATAACCAAAGTTTGGCGGTGGATGACACAGTAAATGGCTTTTTGATCAATCTATTAGAATCGATTGCCATCGTTATTGCCGTACTCTTGCTGTTTATGGGTTTACGCTCAGGCTTATTGATGGGGGTCATCTTACTGTTGACCATTCTCGGTACTTTTATCGTGATGAAAGTGCTAGGTATTGAACTGCAACTGATCTCCCTCGGCGCGCTGATTATTGCTTTGGGTATGTTGGTCGATAACGCCATTGTCGTTACCGAAGGTATTCTAATTGGTCTGCGTCGTGGCAAGACTCGCCTCGAAGCCGCCAAACAAATTGTGTCGCAAACTCAGTGGCCACTGCTTGGCGCCACCGTTATTGCGATTATCGCGTTTGCACCGATTGGCTTATCGCAAAATGCCGCGGGGGAGTTTTGTCGCTCACTGTTCCAAGTGTTGATGATTTCCTTATTTATCAGTTGGATTACCGCGATCACCCTGACGCCTTTCTTCTGCCATTTGCTGTTTAAAGATGCCCCCGCAGATGAGGAAGAGCAGGACCCATACAAGGGCTGGTTCTTTAGCATATACCGCGCGAGCTTAACCTTTGCCCTACGTTTTAGAATCGCCAGCATTTTATTAGTCGGTGCCATGCTCGTTAGCGCAGTGATTGGCTTTGGTCATATCAAGAATGTGTTCTTCCCCGCATCTAATACGCCCATCTTCTTTGTCGATATTTGGATGCCAGAAGGTACAGATATTAAAGGCACTGAACGCTTTACCGCCGATATTGAGCAGCAGTTACTCAAGCAAGCCGAGGAACAACATAGTGGCTTAAAACACTTAACAACGGTCATTGGCCAAGGTGCGCAGCGGTTTGTGTTGCCCTATCAACCCGAAAAGGGCTATCCCGCCTATGCGCAGCTCATTATTGAAATGGCAGATTTAGCCTCCTTAAAAGTCTATATGCCAGAGCTAGAAACCTTTTTAAATCAGAGATTCCCGCAGGCACAGTTCAGATTAAAGAATATGGAAAACGGCCCTTCTCCCGCCGCGAAGATTGAGGCTCGCTTCTACGGTGATGATCCCGAAGTACTGCGTACTCTAGGCGCTCAAGCCGAAGCCATCTTCCATGCGGAGCCGAGTATGGACGGTATTCGCCATGACTGGCGCAACCAAGTGACTTTAATTCGTCCGCAATTAGAAAATGCTCAAGCAAGGGAAACGGGGATCAGTAAACAGGATCTGGATAACGCACTGTTAGTTAACTTTAGCGGCAAACAGATTGGCCTGTACCGTGAAACCAGCCATTTACTCCCCATCGTTGCCCGCGCACCCGCCGAGGAGCGTTTACAGGCGGACAGCCTGTGGAAACTGCAAATCTGGAGTAGCGAGCACAGCACCTTTGTACCAGCAACGCAAGTTGTAAGCAGCTTCGATACTCAATGGGAAAACCCCTTAGTAAAACGTCGCGATCGGATGCGGATGTTAGCCGTTTTAGCCGATCCTAAACTGGGTAGCGATGAAACCGCCGACTCAGTATTACGTAAAGTCAAAGCTAAGGTCGAAGCCATCAGCTTGCCTGCGGGTTACCACTTAGAATGGGGTGGCGAGTATGAAACGGCGGGTGAAGCCCAAACCGCGGTATTTAGCTCAATTCCACTGGGTTACTTGGCGATGTTTTTAATCACAGTGTTCCTGTTTAACTCGGTACGCCAGCCGTTAGTGATTTGGTTTACCGTGCCATTGGCCTTAATTGGGGTATCGGCGGGATTATTGATTTTCGACGCGCCCTTTAGCTTTATGGCGCTGCTGGGACTACTGAGTCTATCGGGCATGGTGATTAAAAACGGTATTGTATTGGTTGACCAGATCAACCTCGAACTCAGTGAAGGCAAAGTCGCCTATTTAGCCTTAATCGATTCCTGTGTCAGCCGCGTTCGCCCTGTGATGATGGCGGCGATCACGACCATGCTCGGGATGATACCTCTGATCCCCGACGCCTTTTTCGGCTCCATGGCGATCACTATCATCTTTGGTTTAGGTTTTGCGTCGCTGCTGACCCTTATCGTGCTGCCAGTGATGTACAGCTTGGCCTTTAACATCAAACCGAATGCGGTGGCGAGCGAGAAACACTAGCCCGCCACTCCCCCTAAACGCTTCCCGGCGTGGCCGATCGATGCTGCTTATTAGCATCGATTGGCCTTTTCATATTGGGTATCGAAGAATAGCGGCTAACCCGGATAACTTGAGGCTTTAAACAGAGGAAAGAAAATCGAGCTGAAAAGCGGATTACGCCTTTGGATCTTTGGGATATTCGTCTTTATCCACCAATTGGTGGCTTTCAGGACGTTTATCGCTAGGGTCGGCCTTATGTTCAAAGTCGCCTTCGTACACATTGCCATCGGCATGTTTATTTTGCTCAAAGGGAGGTTGCTCGAAAGGATTTGTTTGTGAGCCAGAATGAGAGCCAAAGGGACCCGCACCAAAACCGCCGTGCATACCGCCTTGTAAACCCGACACCACTCGCAGTTGCATACGTTTAAACACTAAGGCTGCTATCGGACGACGAGTTAAAGGAGTGAGCAACAATAAACCAATAAAATCAGTCACAAATCCAGGAATAACCAGCAATACCCCTGCCATGGCTAGCATCATACCTTCGACAATTTCTTGCCCTGGCGCCTCACCTCGCGCGAGCTTTTGCTGCACTTGCATTAGAGTACTTAATCCTTGACTGCGTACTAAAGACACGCCCAATACAGCAGTAAATAATACAAGGCCAATAGTGGTCCAAGTACCCAGCACTTCACCCACGCGGATTAACACTGACAGCTCAACAACTGGGATCAGCACAAATAATAAAAATAGGATTAAAAACATACCGACCTCAGATTTATCTTGCTCGTTTGAAAACTAAATGGGGGCAATCCGGTCTTAATTCAAGTCATTAGGGCGCAGACTGCGCTAAAGCGGTGAAACTTCTGATAGTTAGCTCACTCTTTCGTTAAGCCGTTAATGTATGAGACCATAAAAACACGTAAAGTAGCTTAGCCTAATAGGCTTAAGCGAAGTTTAAGATTGTTAGGGGACGATACCCACACTATGCAGCCTCAGTATTTAATGGTCAGCACTAGCTGTCCAGACGACGTTCATGCCAATCGCATCGCCCATGCGTTAGTGGAAGCGCGTATCGCGGCTTGTGTGCATATTTCAGCACCCATCCGCTCGGTCTATACGTGGGAAGGAAAAATCTGTGAAGAGCAAGAAATTAGCTTACACATTAAATGTTTACAAACTCGCTATCCAGAGTTAGAACAGCTTGTGCTTAAACTTCACCCTTATCAAGTGCCTGAAATTATTGCCGTACCCGTCACTCACGGGCTACCAGCCTACTTAGATTGGATAAAAGATAACACTCAGCCATGAAAAAACTACTTAGCCTTACCTTTACTGCATTATTGCTCCTCGCGCCTCTCACTCTAAGTGGCAATGCTTTTGCGAATAACTTTGGTTTTCTAAAAAGCGAACCTGAGTTAATGCCCGTTGATCAAGCCTTTGCCTTTGATTTTAAGCAGGAAGGCAATAAGGTTACCCTTAATTGGGTGATTGCCGACGGCTACTACATGTACCGCGATAAACTCAAATTTAGTGTCAATGGCGCTGAATTGGGCACCATTGACCTACCAAAGGGCAAACCTCATAACGATGAGTATTTTGGTGAACAAGAGGTTTACTACACCTATATCGACATTCCCGTTGGCCTAAAGCAAGCCAATGACAACAGCACCTTAAGCGTCACCTTTATGGGCTGCGCCGAGGGTAAACTCTGTTATCCACCAACCAAGCGAGATGTCAGCTTAAAAGCGGTGGCAGCTAATGATGGGCAAATCGCCTCTAGCGCAGATAGCGGCGAAAATACCAAGCCTGCCGCCACTGACACAGATGCCAAAGCAAGCAGCGCCCCTGCTAAGCCGATTACTCAGCAGGATAGCCTAAGCCAGATGTTGTCTAACGACAGTTTACTCTGGACCTTAGTGATCTTCTTCGGTTTAGGGATTGGGCTTGCACTCACCCCTTGCGTGTTCCCCATGTATCCGATTTTATCGGGCATTATTGTCGGTCAAGGGCAAAAACTGTCGACCGCCAAAGCCTTCACCCTGTCGATGGCCTATGTGCAAGGAATGGCAATCACCTACTCGATTTTAGGTTTAGTCGTCGCGTCGGCGGGGATGAAATACCAAGCGGCGCTGCAACATCCCGCGGTGCTCGTGGTATTAGCCATCCTGTTCTTTGTACTCAGTTTATCCATGTTTGGCTTGTACGATCTCAAACTGCCTTCAAGCTGGCAGGAGAAGATGAACTCGATTTCCAACAATCAAAAAGGCGGCAATTTAGTTGGCGTGTTTTTGATGGGGGTAATCTCAGGATTGGTTGCCTCGCCTTGCACCACGGCTCCACTTTCTGGCGCCTTAGTCTATGTGGCGCAAACCGGGGATTTATTACAAGGCTTCCTCGCCCTGTATGTGCTGAGTATGGGCATGGGCGTACCACTACTTATCATTGGCACCTCGGGTGGTAAGTTACTGCCTCGCGCTGGCGCTTGGATGAATATCATTAAAACCGTGTTTGGCTTCCTGCTGATTGCGGTATCGATTGTGATGCTTGGCCGTATTTGGACGGGCGTGGTTTCCGATGTGCTTTGGTCGCTTTGGGGCATTAGCTTCACCGGTTACCTGATGCACCAAAATAAGCTCAGCGCCTTTAACTGGAAACAAACCGTACGCTCAGTGCTACTCACCTTAACCCTGCTGGCAAGCTTCTCCTATGGCTTCCAAGCTGTGATGGGTCACTTTGGCTTTAGCCACAGTCCGGTTGCGACTGCAACAACGACTGAGCAAGCGCATGGCTTTAAACGGATAAAATCCATTGAAGATTTGGACCGCGAAATTGCCGCTGCCACGGCAGTTGGTAAGCCTGTGATGCTGGATCTCTACGCTGACTGGTGTGTGGCTTGTAAAGAGTTTGAAGCCATTACCTTTAAAGACGCCGAAGTATTAGCGCGAATGAACAAAATCGTGCTGCTGCAAGCCGATGTCACTAAGAGTGATGCTGTGGATGTCGCTCTGCTTGAAAAATACAATGTCCTCGGTTTACCGACATTATTGATGTTTAACGAGCAAGGTGAACAGCGAGAAGATTTAAGGGTAACCGGCTTTATGGGTCCCAAGGAGTTTGCAGCTCATTTAGATCACTTGGTGAAATAATCTCGACTAAACGCTAACACTCCTCTGCGGCGTTTTAGCGTAAAATCAACAAAAAGCGGACTTTTTTCATTAAAAGTCCGCTTTTTTATCGCGCTGTCATCGATTTCTTATACAATCCTTGTTTATCGTGGACTTTTTAGATTGGAGCATTATGGAACCAGCTATCCTCATTATCACCCTTATTTGCGGCATGCTCGTTAGCCGTATAGGACTGCCCCCACTCATCGGCTACTTAGTGGCGGGCTTTGTACTCTTTGTATTAGGTATTGAAAAAGAAAGCCTGCCACTGCTGCAAGAACTCGCCAATTTAGGGGTTACGCTACTGCTGTTTGCGATTGGTTTAAAACTCGATATTCGTAGCCTATTTAAGGCTGAAGTGTGGGCGGGGTCGAGTGTGCATTTGATGCTATCGATCCTAGTATTCGTCCCTATTCTCAAAATATTAGGGTTATTAGGATTATCTCAACTGACCAGTTTAGGGATTGAGCAGTTAACCTTACTGGCATTTGCGTTAAGCTTCTCCAGTACCGTTTTTGCGGTAAAGGTCTTAGAAGATAAAGGGGATATGCAATCCCTGTATGGCCGTGTTGCTATTGGTATCCTGATTATGCAGGATATTTTTGCCGTACTCTTTTTAACCATTTCTAAGGGCGATGTGCCTTCGGTGTGGGCATTTGCGTTATTGTTATTACCTCTGGCAAAACCACTGATTTATAAAGCTTTTGACCGTGTTGGCCACGGTGAATTATTAGTGCTATTTGGATTAGTAATGGCACTGGTTGTCGGCGCTTGGTTATTTGAATCCGTTGGCTTAAAACCGGATCTCGGCGCATTAGTTATTGGTATTTTGCTCGCAGGACATAAAAAAGCCTCTGAGCTAGCTAAATCATTGTTCTATTTTAAAGAACTCTTTCTTGTCGCCTTCTTCTTAACCATTGGTCTCAATGGCTTACCCACGATTTCGGATATCGTGCTGGCTACATTATTAGTACTGTTAGTACCGCTAAAAATCTTATTGTTTGTCTATATTCTTACTCGCTTTAAATTACGTTCGCGCACCTCGATGTTAGGTTCCTTTAACCTAGGTAACTTCTCCGAGTTTGGTCTGATCGTCGCTGCGGTTGCCACCAGCAAAGGCTGGCTACCGTCACAATGGTTGGTGATTATTGCCGTGGCCTTAAGCTTTAGCTTTTTATTAGCAGCGCCGCTCAATGCTACGGTCGGAAATATTTATCAACGCTTCCAACAGCGACTCGTTAGGTTAGAAAAACGCCCATTGCACCCAGAAGATCGCCCCATTGCCATTGGTAATCCACGCTTTTTAATCCTAGGGATGGGGCGTATTGGTAGTGGAGCCTACGATGAACTGCGTGCCCGGTTCGACGGTGAGATCCTCGGGATTGAGCATAAGCAAGACTTGGTCGATTTACACCGCGCTAAAGGCCGTAATGTTGTGCAAGGGGACGCTTCCGATACCGACTTTTGGGAGAAGCTTGATAAAGCGCCCAATCTTGAATTAGTGCTGCTAGCAATGCCGCATCATGCGGGGAATCTCTTCGCTGTTGAGCAACTTAAGAAGCTGAATTATCAAGGTAAACTAAGTGCAATCGTACAATATGGTGAGGATGCCGCATCACTCAGAAGTTCTGGTGTGCACAGCGTTTACAACCTATACGAAGCGGCGGGTGCGGGTTTTGTCGACCATGTGGTTCATGAGTTACTACCAGACTCTGAAACGAAGGCAGTTGCCGACCTAGACGATGACAACAAACAACATTCTGCCGCGGTTTAAGGCGTGTTTACGTTTGTTATCATGAATAAAACTCATCCTATTTAGGTTAAAAATGACTCAGGAAAGGGATTAACCTGAGTCATTACCTCACCCGATAAAACCTATCAAAACCACTAAAAATCAATCACCTTAACGCACTTACACACGCTCAAACATTGCGGCGTTTTTGACTATCGGTTTTCTCTGACAAGCTTATCGTCAATGCCATAGAAAATCTCAGTTACATCGCCGACTTAGTCGTGATATAAATCGAAGACAAGAACGAAATTAGCCCAGCTTTTTTGGAAGTCTTCTCAGCATGTCGAACCCTGCGCAGCGCGCCACCAAGTTATTTGTCCAAACCTTTGGCACTAAAGCCGATGATTTATATCAAGCCCCAGGTCGAGTAAATCTGATCGGTGAATACACGGATTACAACGACGGCTTTGTTTTGCCTGCCGCCATTAATTTTCATACGGTGATTGCCGTTAAACGCCGTGAAGACAACAAGTTTCGCGCCGTTGCTGATGCCTTTCCCGGGCAAATTAAAGAATGGACCTTCGGCAAAGAAACCGAAATCCATCCCGAGGACGGTTGGGTAAATTATTTAAAAGGGTTCACCGCGGCGATGGCCAACACAGGGCTCATTGCCAAGGGCTTAGATTTGGCCGTGGTAGGCGATGTACCGCTCGCAGCAGGATTATCTTCCTCTGGCGCCTTGGTCGTCGCCTTTGGCACAGCGATTAGTGACAGCAGCCAATTGCATCTCTCACCGATGGCAGTGGCACAATTAGCGCAACGTGGCGAATATCGATATGTCGCATCGGCTTGCAGCATTATGGATCACATGGTTTGCGCGATGGGTGAGCCGGATCATGCCCTGCTCATCGACTGCCTTGACCTTGATAGCGAACCGATTGCAATCCCTGAGAATCTCAGCCTGATCATCATTGATGCGCATATTGAGAAACAACGATTAGCGGCGATTAGCCAGCAGCGACGTGAGGAATGCGCTCAAGCTGCCGAATTTTTTGGTTTAGACGCTCTGCGCCATCTTGAACTGCGTCAGCTTGAAAGTGCCAAGGATAAATTGGATGAAACCCTTTATCGCCGCGCCAAACACGTAGTCACCGAGAATAAACGCACTCAGAGTGCTGCTCGGGCACTCGAGCAAAATAATATTTCTAAATTCAGCCTATTAATGGCTCAATCTCATCAATCACTGCGAGATGATTTTGAGGTAACACTGCCTGAATTTGACACTTTGGTGGATATTGTTAGCCAAGTGATTGGCGAACGCGGTGGCATACGCATGACCGATGGCTGCGTGGTCGCGCTCGTCGACCATGAGCTTACCGATGCGGTAGTTTCTGCGGTCGAACAGACATTTTTCGAGCAAACAGGGATAGATGCAACCGTTTATCTCTGTTCAGCAAGTGCTGGCGCGGGCCGTATCGACAGTTAAACACTTAATCGCACCTGCTAACTCCGCCACTAATACCATACGAATTCAACCATGAATTGTGTGGTATTTGTCATTTTTAAGAGGCAAAATCAAACGGTTAAATAATCTACGGTAGGCATTTTGACATTGAGGGAAACTAAATGGTGCGTTTCAGTGTATTAGATCCTTGGACCGATCCCCGCGGCGGCGAAATTGAACGTGTGCGGATAGACAATGGCATCATCGCCTTGGAAGTGCTCAGTTTAGGCGGCATTATTCGCGCGCTTTGGACGCCCGATAAACAGGGCGAGCGCGCCAATATCGTTTTAGGCTGCGACAGTGCCGAAGATTACCTGACTCAAAATGCCCACCTTGGCGCCATTGCAGGCCGCTTTGCCAATCGTATAGCCCTTGGCAAGCTGCAATATCAGGGGCAAACCTATCAACTGGATATCAATCAGGCTAGCAACTGCTTACATGGTGGCCGCGAAGGTTTTAACAGAAAGAACTGGCACTTAGGCCCGCTTCCCGATGGTGTAAGATTAACCTTAGTGAGTCCAGATGGCGATATGGGCTTCCCCGGTAATTGCACGGTGCAATTAGACTATCGCCTTGCCGCCAATAATCTCTATGTAGAAATGCTGGCCTCCGTAGATAAACCTTGTCCGGTGAGCCTGACGCAGCACAGCTATTTTAATCTGGATGGTACGAGCAATAATTATCAGCACCAGATGCAAATCGATGCGACACGCTATTTAACGATGAATGAAGTCGGCATCCCGACAGGAATTGCTGAGGTTAAAGATAGTATTTTCGATTTAACTCAAAGTGTTTCCCTTGGCGAAAAACTTCACGCTCCCGAACTAACAAGCACCCAAGGTTATGATCATTGCTATCTGATGGATAACCCCGATGGTTCACTACGCCGATTTGGTTGTTTAAGCAGTCCTGTCAGCGGCCGCGCCATGACGGTATTTACCAATCAGCCTGGCGTACAACTCTACTGCGCTAACTTTTTAGCGGGAACCGTGGGACGAAACCAACAAAGTTTGCACCAATATCAGGGCGTGTGTATTGAACCGCAAAAGCTGCCTGACTCGCCCAATCAACCGCAATTGGGTGATGATGCCTGGTTAGTACCAGGGAAAATCTATCATCATATTAGTCGATATCAATTTGATATTGTTGACTAAAGTTGAAATGAGCATCTGTAGGAATTAAAAAGAAAGGCTGGTAAGGAATAAAGTCGTTTCATTCCTTACCTTTATCCAATGTTGCCGAAGCAAATTGGATATTAATCGTCGAAATCATCGCCCCAATCTTCATCGAAATCAGCACCAATTGCATCGGTTTCGATTTCAGGCTCAACCTCAGGTTTAGCCTTACGTACTGGGCCAGAATCCTTAACGTTGTTCAGATCAATACGAGCTTGATGCTTGCTCATAAATTGAGCGCGAGCCGCTTTCCATGCACCGCTAAACTTAGCCTCAGCAGCTTTTAATGCGGCCTCATCTAAGTCGTATAGGTTCACTTTTACTATGTCTTCTACATACTCAACAATGGCATCACGGTCGGTATTGTAGAGGTAAATTCGTCCAGGGGAAGCCTCTGGCAGCTGGTTGTCGTGGACGACAATCGCATTGCCCTTCGATGTTCTCAGCTCACCATACCAAACCTGTTTCTTTGCTGTGTTATACATATATGCCAATACCCTTAAATCAACACATACACTATGAGTTTTTTAGTCTGAATAAGCGAAGCGACGCTTGCTTTGATCCACGAATAGCGCCGGAAAGTCTCTGACGTTTTCAACTGGGTATTTTTACAGAATATTTTCGATAATCAATGCCTCAAACCATGAAATTTTCACTTATTACGCATTAATTTCGGCCAAAGTCTCTAAAAAAATTTGTCACTAACGACTTTAGTCTAAAAAAACATCACATCAAGTTTTAATTATGCACCTATAACCATTAAATTATTGAAGCGATAAGAGGTTACAGCTTGTAGCTGAGTTAATTCAAAATGTTAATACCACTTTGCCCCTATGTTCGCC
Source organism: Shewanella sp. POL2 (assembly GCF_000282755.1). Taxonomy (NCBI): domain Bacteria; kingdom Pseudomonadati; phylum Pseudomonadota; class Gammaproteobacteria; order Alteromonadales; family Shewanellaceae; genus Shewanella; species Shewanella sp. POL2. The sequence goes on along the minus strand of NZ_AKZL01000085.1, from coordinate 5,420 downwards.
CGACTGCATTAATCTATGGGCCTTAGGCGCATCGTTCAATGGGTACGTTGCAAAAATATGTGGCACGATTTGCTGGCTATCAAGTAATGGCCAAACACGTTCGTGTAATTGCCTTGCGATTTCAGCTTTGGCTTCAACCGTTTGTGGTCTTAGGGTTGAACCTGTCCAGACAATTCGCTTAGCCATCAGCTGGAGAATATTAACCTCAGCTTTAGGACTACGTTGAGTTGAGACCGACACCATACGCCCATCCAACGCAAGCGCTTGCAAATTGAGGTTAATAAAATCGCCACCCGCGATATCAAATACCACATTAACGCCTTTACCCTGCGTAAAGCTCATGACTTCTTCGACAAAATTCTGAGTGTTGTAATTGACAACAAGATGGGCACCTAATCCTGAGCAATAGTCGCGCTTTTCATCCTGCCCAGTAGTCGCAATCACTTGCGCACCAAGACGATTCGCCAGCGCAATCGCCGTACTGCCAATGCCACCAGAGCCACCGTGTATCAAAACGGTTTCGCCCGCCTTGAGTCCGGCGCGCATAAACAAGTTACCCCAAACAGTAAAAAAAGTTTCAGGTAACGCGGCAGCTTGCACCATCGAAAATCCTGTTGGAATCGGCAAACAATGAGCTGCATAGGTCAAGGTGTATTCGCCATAACCGCCACCTGGGACTAAAGCACAAACCTTATCCCCCAGTTGCCATTGAGTCACGCCTTTCCCTATGGCGCAAATTTCACCAGCCACTTCAAGCCCTAAAATTAACGATGCTCCGGGTGGCGGCGGATAGGCTCCAGCCCTTTGCTTGAGATCCGGCCCATTCACCCCAGCCGCACTTACTCGAATAAGAACTTGTCCGTCCCCGACAACCGGTAAGGGTGAACGGGAAAGTTGCATCACCTCTGGCTCACCGGGTTGTTCAATATGAATATGGGCATAATCTTTTGGTAAATCTGACATAGCTAACTCCTTGTACAACTTTGGGATTTCGGCTTATCGCTGCAAACATAGCGGCATCATACTCAGGTTAAAACATATTAACCCAAACAATGTTGGAATGAACTTTGTTGACCGTTAGCGAGGTAACAAAAGGACGCCAGCAACTTGAATGAAACGATGCCACATTAAAACAATTGCCGTCTACATTACCAATCTTTATTAACCGCACGACAATTCAATAAAAAATACAATAAAAACATAATGATAAAAATAATGTGAAAAAAATGTAAATTTTTATCGATTTATATTGGATATTTTATGCAATTTATTTCATGATAATTCGGCGCTAACTGAATTAGACAAGCATTAAATTCAGTTGGACCAATGAGGTCCGAGGTTAATTGCTGTAATACATCGGATAACGCCCAAGGAAGATCTGCTTTGCAGATAAAAATAACTATGGATACACCATGAAACAGACCCTACTTTTCGCGGCTATTAGCTTAGCCATCGCTACACCCTCGCTCGCCCATAACCATTTAGTATCAGACCAACACGCTGCAATCCCCAGTACGTTAGCACCAATAGCTTCGCCGTCAGCGCCACTCAATTTTGATGTCAACCATCGGCCGTTATTACCCAGCAACAGCTTGATAGCCTCCCCTAACGAGCCGACACACTCTGAGTATCTCGATGCACATTCTTCACAACAGCAAGCGTTGCTCGAGAACTCTCCGAGATCAAAAGCCAGCAGCTTTGCCGCCAATGCCAACTGTAGTAATTTTGTTGGTAAATCGGGCCAAGCCCTATTAGACGAGCTAACGCAGTCCTCGCCGCAGTGTGTCGGTAAGCTATTTAATCTCAAGGGAAGTGACGCAAGCAGCGTATTTAGTGAGGCGAATGTATCCACAGTTGCTAATGCGATTGCGGCCAAGGCGCCCGAATACACTGGCGTGGATAACCAAGGCATTGAGTCACATATTTACTTTGTGCGCGCCGCGCTTTATGTGCAGTTTTACAATCCCAGCGACGTACCCGCCTACAGCAGTGCGGTGAAAAATAATTTAAAATCAGCGCTTAATGCTCTCTTTACTAATAACGCCATTTGGACACTCTCCGATGCCAATGCCAGCGTGCTCAAAGAAGCACTGATCCTGATTGATTCGGCTGAACTGGGGGCTGATTTTAACTTTGTCACCCTCAAAGTGCTCAATGACTACAACAGCACATGGCAAGCCAGCTTTGCAATGAATGCGGCCGCCAATACCGTATTTACCACCTTATTCCGCGCCCAGTGGAATACTGACATGCAGGCGCTGTTTGCCCGAGATCATGCCATTTTGGATGCGCTCAACCAGTTCCAACTTAACCATAGGGACTTACTCGGCACCAATGCTGAATATGTTTTAGTCAATGCTGTCAGAGAGTTATCTAGACTGTACTACATTGATGCCATGCGCCCCAAAGTGACCCAATTGGTCAAAAATATCTTAAATAGCACCAGCAAAAATGATCCCAGTAAAGTGCTGTGGTTTGCAGCTGCCGAGATGGCAGATTACTACGATCGCAGCAACTGCAATGCTTATCAGATCTGTGGTTTCAAGGCGCAATTGGCCGCCGATAGCTTACCGTTTAATTGGAAATGCTCCGACAGCCTCAAGATCCGCGCCCAAGATCTTTATCAAGATCAAGCAAAATGGGCATGCGGAGTATTAAGTCAGCAAGAAAGCCATTTCCACACAATACTCGAAACGGGAATGCAGGCGGTCGCACAGGATAACAATGATGATTTAGAGCTGGTGATTTTTGGCAGCTCGTCAGAATATCAATCCCTTGCCAACAGCATTTTTGGGATCAATACCAACAATGGCGGCATGTATTTAGAAGGCTCTCCCGCAGGACTTAAAAACCAAGCGCGCTTTATTGCATATGAGGCAGAATGGCGTCGCCCAGATTTTCATGTGTGGAACTTACAGCATGAATACGTGCATTACCTTGATGGTCGCTACAACCTGTTTGGCGACTTCAGCCGCAGCGTATCCGCCAACACAATTTGGTGGATTGAAGGATTAGCGGAATATATTTCATACCGAGATGCCAACCCCGCTGCCATCGCAATGGGGGAAACGGGCGAGTATATGCTCTCAACCATCTTTAAAAACACCTATGACTCTGGCCAAGACCGCATCTACCGTTGGGGTTACCTCGCCGTACGCTTTATGTTTGAAAACCACCGCGATGATGTTCGCCAGATCCTAACCTTCCTGCGTAATAACCAATATCCTGAATATCAAGCATTTATGGATTCCATTGGCACCCGCTATGACAACGAATGGCGCGGCTGGCTCACCAGCGGTTTAAGCACCACTAACAATGGTATTGTCGATAAAGGCCCAAGTGATGAACAGGCTAATGCCAGTGGTCGCGAAGGTAACTGGGCAGGCCCTGCGGGCACCATCAGCAAAGATTACTCGCCCTGCCAAGTCAGTAACGAAGCATACCGCTATAGCGAGTCAGCCAGCCTCAGTCTTGAGGTACCTATGGAGTGTATTGACGCCAAACAAGGCCGAGCCAGCTTTAGCTTTGCCAACACTGACCGCTCGGCTCAGGATATTTGGATCAAAATTGGCGGTGGTTGGGGTGATGCCGATATTTATTACGATTCAAGGGGATGGGCAAGTGCTGAAAAAAATCAGGGCTATGGCATCGGCAACGGTAATTACCAAGTGATCAAAGTGAGCCTAAACCCCAATGAACTTTGGCACTATATCACCCTAGAAGGCGATTTTGGTGGTGTTGATATGCTAGTGAGTACCACTGAGTTAGTTGCCGATACCGATCCCGATTTAGGTGATGGCGGCGATACTGGTGGTGAAGTACCCAGCAATTGCGGCGCCGCAACCATCAATTACGGCAAGCTAACCCTCGGAAAAGATGAATGCCTTAGCGGTGGCCGTAATAGCTTTTATTTCTGGGTCGATGCTGACAACAGCCAATTTAGTGTCAGCACAACCGGGGGAACAGGCGATGCCAATATTTACTTTAATGCCAATACTTGGGCAAGTGCGAGCAATGCCCAAGCCAGCAGTGTAAATCAAGGCAACAAAGAGTCCTTTAGCTTTACGGCAAACCGTGGCTGGCGATATATCACTGTTGATACCACGAGTGAATTTAGTGGCGTGAGCTTCAACCTTAAAGCCGGTGGTGGCAGTAGCGTTCCTAATCAAATTGCCAATGCCTGTGCGACTAAATCCCCAGTGAGCTATACCCAACTCACGCCGGGTGATGCCGTCTGCAGCGCCAATGGCCGTAATGACTATTACCTTTGGATTCCTGAAGGGACAAGCCAACTAGAAGTACGCTCGGCCCACGGAACTGGAGATGTCAGCCTTTACTCGGGTCGCAGCTGGGCCAATGCCCAGCAATATGAAGCCGCTTCAACAAATGCTGGCAGCACTACGGAGCAAATCAAGGTCAATAATCCCAGTGCTGGCTGGTATTACATTACGCTCCAAAGTGAAGGCCAAAGTACAGGTGTGGCCCTTCAAGTAGATTTACGTTAATCAGCCGTGCTATTGCGGTATAAGCTAAAAGCAAAAATCCCTGCTAGGCAGGGATTTTTATTATTTCAATTGGTTAGCACACTATGACAGCTTTAGCATTGCCTCAAACTCACACTCTGCGTGGTCGATTGCTTAGTAAACCAGCCATTGTTAACCGCGATTATAAGTAGAAGTTAATCTGACACAGAATGATAAACAGTCTCAGCAGCACGATTAAGGATGGGTGTCGAGATTTTCTAGCTCAAGGAATGTAAATACCATAGAAACATAAGACAAAAGCGATATACACTTATAGCTGTTAATTTTTGTTCCATAGTCCAAGTGTTTTCTAGAGCCATGCAATATGCCATTACGATTTGGACCGTTCTTCTTTTTGTTTTCACTTGCAGATGAAATGCCAGCAGAAAATTGTGTTTTTGACTCAAAAGGAGTGTAAAGATAAGGCATATACTCACCAGCTTTATCTTTGAACCTCTCTTGAAGTTTTTCCTTTCTTTGTTCGTGTTCACTGAACAGAAGAGAACCTACATTCTCGGAGAAAATACCTTCAGTTTGCGACAGGAAAAGAGGAATACACGCAATCCAATTATTTTGCTCATGCAAATCAAATGCTACAGACAAAATGTGCTTTCTTTTCTCATGATTCTGAAGGAGTGACTCTTTAATCTTGCTGTAGTTATAGTTAATCTCCTCAATCATATAGCTATCTAGTTTTTCTTGACTTTCATCAAAAGCCTTTTTCATGTTCCCCATGAAAGGCAATAAATCCGGCCACCCATTTTAAATCAACAACATAATGCACTTTCCGTTTGCCTGCAACCAGCTCTAGCTCAAATGATTTGAATGAGAGTCATCAAAAGTCGTTGAGACTGCATCTGAGGTAATAGATTGAGCTAATTCATTAAAAAATGGTTT
>NZ_AKZL01000084.1:0-19160 GCF_000282755.1 Shewanella sp. POL2 | reverse complement strand
TTGAGATGCGACTTCTTGCTCACGACGCATCTTCGCCGCCGTCAGACCATCCATGACTGGCATTTGCAGATCCATCAGCGTGATATCGATGTCTGCTTTTTGCATCCGCAGCAGCGCCTGTTCACCATCACGGGCGGTGATCACTTTATGCCCTTGGCGGGTTAACCATACGGACAGGAGATCGATATTCTGCTGAATATCATCGACCACTAACATCGTCAGTGGCGGTAATGACCAGTTATCGTCGTGCTGGCTCGATAGCGGCTCAAAGCTAGGTTGCAAGGGAATAGTAAAGCGGAATGTACTGCCTTGGCCGAGGGCACTTTTCGCCTCAATCTTACCGCCCATCAACTCAACTAACTGTTTACTGATGGTTGTGCCAAGCCCTGTGCCGCCGTATTTTCGGCTCATGGACACATCGGCCTGGGCAAATGCCTCAAAGACCCGATTTAGCTGCTCGGGGGACATGCCAATACCGGTATCGACAATCTCGAAGCTAACCAGAGAGTCATCCTGCGGGAAGACGTTGACCGTGACTTTGCCTTCACAGGTAAATTTAACCGCATTACCAATTAAGTTGATCAGCACTTGGCGGATGCGCTCCGGCGAGCCAATAAAGTTCGCCGCCATCGTCGGCGCGATATTAACCTCGAGGGATAAGCGCTGCTTTTTCGCCTGCAACCACAGGGTTGAAATCACAGTATCGATTTCATCGGTTAAGCAAAACACGCGATTTTCTAACTCGAGTTTACCCTTGTCGAGCTTGGCGCTGTCGAGCACATCGTTGAGTAGATGCAACAAAGATTTGGCGGAGCGATTGATAGTGGAGAGCTGTTTTTGCTGCTCAACATCTAATACCGATTCCAACAGAATATCGCTAAAGCCGATGATGGCATTCATTGGCGTGCGGATCTCATGGCTCATGTTGGCCAAGAAGGCCGCGCGGGCGGCAGCCGCCTGCTCGGCATTATTCTTCGCCGTCACTAAGTCCTGCTCCATCTCCTTACGCTCGGTGATATCCATCAGGAAGCCGTCAATCCACACCTCTTTGCTGGTTTCATCGAGGATATAATTGCCGTGCTCGAACAACCAACGCACCCCGCCGTCTGCGCGGATAATGCGATACTCCATCGAAAAGGTCGGCGGCTGCGCTTGGGCGTAAATGGTTTCAATATCGTCCGGATGATAGAGATCCGAGAAGAAACGTTTCGGATGGGGAAGCTCGAAATCCTCCGGGGGATAGCCAGTGATGTTTTGCACCGCGTCGCTAATAAACACCATGGGCCAGCCCTCAGTGCTTTTACAGCGATAGGCAATGCCTGGAATATTAGTGATCAGTGAGCGAAACTTGGCCTCATTGTTTTTAAGCTCTTGCTCCATCTCATTACGTTGGCTGAGATCGGAAATAAAGCCGACAAAGTAATGGGCTTTGCCCTGCATCACATGGCCAATACTTAGGCGCACTGGCACTAAATGGCCCGCCTTATGCTGCGCCTCGACCTCACGCCCCGTGCCGATAATCTGCGCCTCACGGGTTTTCACGTACTGGGCTAAATAACCATCGTGGTTCGGCCGAATCGACTCGGGCACAATTTTCTTCACATTCGCGCCCAGTAACTCGGCGGAGGACCAACCTAGAATAGTGGTCACCGCTTTGTTCACATTCACTATGATGCCTTGCCCATCGATCGTAATAATCCCATCGACGGCTGTATTCATCATGGCGCGCATGCGGTCTTCGTTGGATTTTGCGAGCAAAGATAGGTCTTTATACTTAAAAATTACGTTCACGATCAGCACTAAGCAGATGATGATAACAGTGATCACCGAGACGCCGAGCGCCAGATAAAACGAGATTTCCGAGGTCTGCTGGCTCAGCTCCAAGCCTTCGGGTTTAACGAATCGCGCCGCCGCCATGCCAGTGTAATGCATGCCCGAAATCGCCAGTCCCATCACGATACTGGCGATAAAATTACAGCTAATGCTATTCATATTTGAGGAAATAAGCTGATTCAGCCCAGTGCGTACCCACAGCGCAATAATGGCGAGTAATACGGCGACCACGATAGACAGCGCAAAAATCCATGGGTCATAACGCAGTAATGGTGCCATCTCCATGGCCGCCATCCCCACATAGTGCATAGTGCCAATCCCTGCGCCCACTAAGGTGCCGCTAATCAGCACTTGGGAAAGTTGAAAACTCGGCTTAGAAAGCAAATTCAGCGCCACCCATGAGGCACCAATGCTAGGTAAAAGGGATAGCGCCGTGAGCCCAAAGTTATAGGTCACGGGCGAGCATAAATCGAAGGCTAACATTCCGATAAAATGCATCGACCAGACCCCACCGCCGAAGACTACGCTCCCCGTCAGTAACATGATCTGTTGCCGCGCTCTCGATTGACTCAGCACCGCTTGAGAGGTGACCTGAAAGGCCATAAAAGCGGCAAAAATCGCAATCAGAATGGAAATAGTGACCAGCAGAGGATTGTAATAGACATTCAGCAATAGGCTGTCTTGGGAAGAAATAAAAAACTGCGATAACCAATCAAAAGCCATATGTTCCAAGCCCATGTTTTAGAAACGTAAAACCTAATCGTAACCAACATTCGAATACGCCAATCCAAGCAGGGCTAACGCTTGGGTACTATGGGATGCGCTCATCAACCATAGGCACAATTTATTGTTAAGACTCCAGCTAACATCCCATCAATCCTTCGAACTCTCTCAACAACAGCCAATTTTTTACAATGTTCTCTTTATCTTATACATCTTTTGCAAAATGTCTGCCTTCAAATGCAATAGAGTACGGTAAAATCCACTCCCAACAGCCGCCACCAACAAGCCTTGAAGTGAGTAGACCCGCACTGCATCGGCCAAAGCACGTAAAAGTAAACCCTCTCCCGATTAAATTATTTAAGTTAACGGTTATAACCTTTATAATGCTTGGCTATTATTCGTCGAGACGCCGCGCATGCAATTTGAAGATTTTCAGCTTGACCCTAGCTTATTAGAGTCACTTAAAGCCATGGGGCACCTGTCGCCCACCACCATCCAGCAAGAAACCCTGCCACATGCCCTCGAGCAGCGGGATATTTTGGCGCGCGCCCCGACGGGTACAGGTAAAACCGCCAGTTTCTTATTGCCTGCGTTGCAACACTTAATCGACTTTCCCCGTCGCTATTCTGGCCATGCGCGAATTTTGATCCTGACGCCAACCCGTGAGTTAGCCAGCCAAATTCACCGTTATGCCTGCCACTTAGCCACAGGCCAAGGGCTGAATATCGCCATCATCACTGGTGGTGTGCCCTATGGTCCACAGGAAGAAGCCTTAAAAGACAATATCGATATTCTGGTCGCGACTCCTGGTCGTCTGATGGAATATTTAGATAGAGGCAAATTCAGCGCAGAATCGGTCGACATATTGATCATCGACGAAGCCGACCGCATGCTCGATATGGGTTTCTCCGCCGTGGTGAAGGCCATTGCCCTGGAAGCCCAAGGTCGTAAGCAAAATATGCTGTTTTCGGCCACCCTCGAAGGCAGCGGCGTTATCCGTTTTGCCCGCGAAGTGCTTAACGATCCTATCGAAATCGATGTCGACGCACCGCGCAAAGAAAAGGCTAAGATCCACCAATGGATCCACCTTGCCGATGATAAAGAACATAAGATTGCTCTGCTGTGCCATCTGCTCAAGCAGGAAGAGGTTAAACGCGCCATCGTATTCGTAAAGACTCGCGATGTGGTTTCTAGCCTCGAAGGTCAGTTGCTGAAAGCCGGTATTCCCTGCGCCTTTATGCGTGGCGATATGGAACAGAAGAAACGCTTCCAAGCCTTAAGCCGCTTTACCAAAGGCGAAGTGAATGTGTTACTGGCAACCGATGTAGCCGCTCGTGGTATCGATATCGACGATATCACCCATGTGATTAACTTTGACATGCCACGTTCTGCCGATAGTTACATCCACCGCATTGGCCGTACTGGCCGTGCGGGTGCCAAAGGTACGGCAATTTCTCTGGCTGAAGCCCATGATATGCGCATCGTTGGTAAGATTGAGCGTTATATTGAGCAACCCCTTAAACGCCGAATCATTGAGGAATTACGTCCTAAGCACAAAGAGGCGCGAGTTCCATCCAAGAAAAAGGCAAAAGTAAAAGCCAAAGAAGCGGCGAAAAAAACCAGCAAAAAAGAAGCGGCAAAAAAAGCTAGCAAAATTGCCCGCAAAAAACAGTCCTAGGTTTTCTAATCTTGGAATAAGCTGATATTTACTTCCGCCTAAAAGCCGCAAAATTGCGGCTTTTTTTATGCTCATTGACCTAGCAAATATTTTTGTACGGGGTGGAACCCTATATGACAAAAAACACTCTACTCCTACGCAATTGTATCCTCAGCAAACTAAACCGACGCGGTAACAGGACACAAACTCGATAGCATCATCTTTAGACACATTTTATTTACAAAAATAAATTTATTGCGCCGCTCGACTCTGATACTTTAGGCGCATTAAGCGATTTAGCACGGATGTAACAATCATATGATGAAAACTTTACTCAGGAGATTATCTCCTCTGTTTATACTGCTGTTATTTGTTGTTGGTGCGATTGCACTGATGTCAACTAAGGAAGCCCCCGAACAAAAACCTGAAGAAATGCCAGTACCTATCGTCGATGTCACTCAGGTTGAGCAGCAAACGGTATCGCTTAATCTTCCTTCCTACGGCGTGGTTACCCCTAAATATAAGACGCAACTGGTGACCGAAGTCCAAGGGCGGATGCTGAGCATTTCGCCGCAATTTGTGGCTGGTGGCATAGTGAAGAAAGGCGACCAATTAGCCCAAATCGAACCTTCGGATTACGAAGCCGATTTAATGCAAGCCGAAGCCACCTTGGCTCAGGCAACCGCGGCGCTCAATGAAGAAATCGCCCGTGGCGAAGTCGCTAAAATCGAATTTAAGGGTTACGACAAAGGCTTGCCGCCAGAGTTGGGGTTACGTATCCCGCAGCTGAAAAAAGAGCAAGCCAACGTTAAATATGCCCAGGCTGCATTGGCTCGCGCCCAACGTAACTTAGAGCGCACTGTTATCCGCGCCCCCTTTGACGGCATTATCAAGGCCAGAAATGTCGATTTAGGTCAGTACGTGACATTAGGCACTAACCTAGGTGAGCTGTACGACACTAGCATTGCCGAAATTCGTCTGCCTATCTCTAACGATGATTTAGCCTATTTGGAATCCGTCGATCACCCCGATACCCAAGTCACCTTAAGCGCCTCTTTGGCGGGTAAGGAAAACACTTGGATGGGTAATATTATTCGTAGCGAAGGCGTAATTGATGCCGATAACCGCATGGTTTACCTCGTCGCCGAGATTAAAGACCCTTACCTGCGTGAGCACAAAACCCAAGGCAGTTTACCGCTGAAATACGGCAGCTTTGTGAATGCCGTAATTAAGGGCCGCACCGTCGATGGCATAGTTAAACTGCCTCGCCACGTCGTGCGTAACGAGCATGTGGCCTTAATTAACGAGCAAAATATTGTCGAGATGCGCCATGTGAATGTCGTGCGTAGCGATCTTGAAAATGTGTTCATCAAGGACAGCTTAAAAACCGGTGAGCGCGTTGCCATCACTCACTTTAGCAATATGGCGAATGGCCAGTTGGTCAAAATCATAGGTGAAGATGCCAAGCCAGTGCAGACACCCACACCTAAGGAAGATGCTCCTGAGTCGAGTCTTGCGGCCGCTGGAGTGAACTAATGGATACTCAAAAAGGGATCTTAGCCTGGTTTGCCCGCAACAGCGTGGCGGCCAACCTGTTAATGTGGGCGCTACTGATTGGCGGTCTATTCAGTACAGTGTTGATTAATAAAGAGGTATTCCCCTCTTTTAACCTTAATTTATTGAGTATTACCGTTGCTTATCCCGGCGCTGCGCCGCAGGAAATCGAAGAAGGCATCAACATCAAGATTGAAGAAGCCATCCAAGATATCAACGGCATTAAAAAAGTCACTTCGGTTGCCAGTGAAGGGGTTGGCGCCATCACGGTCGAAGTCGAAGATGACTACGACGTGCAAACCGTACTCGACGAAGCCAAGTTACGATTGGACGCGATTTCCACCTTTCCGGTGAACATCGAAAAACCGCAAATCTATAAAATCGAACCCGAAAACAACGTGATTTGGGTGTCGGTCTACGGTGATATGTCGCTGCACGATATGAAGGAGTTGGCTAAATCGGTACGTGATGATTTGACCCAACTTCCCGCCGTGACCCGCGCGAAAGTCACGGGTGTGCGCGACTATGAAATCGGTATCGAAGTCTCAGAAGATAAGCTGCGGGAATACGGCTTAACCTTCTCGCAAGTCGCCTTGGCGGTGCAAAACTCTTCTATCGACTTGCCGGGCGGTTCGATCCGCGCCGAAGATGGCGACATTCTGCTGCGTACAAAAGGCCAAGCCTATACTGGCGATGATTTTGCCAATATCGTCGTCACCACCCGCGCCGATGGTAGTCGAGTGATGTTGCCTCAAGTGGCAACCATTAAGGACGATTTTGAAGAACGTTTAGAGTACACCCGCTTCAACGGCAAGCCTGCGGCCATTATTGAAGTGACCAGCGTTAACGATCAAAACGCCCTCGACATTGCTCAACAGGTCAAAGACTACGTTGAGAAACGCCGCGCCACTCTGCCAGCCAATGCAAAATTAGACACTTGGGGAGATTTAACCCACTACCTCAAGGGCCGTTTGAACATGATGATGTCGAACATGTTTTATGGCGCCCTGTTAGTGTTTGTGATCTTAGCCCTGTTCCTCGATCTCAAACTCGCCTTCTGGGTGATGATGGGATTACCCGTGTGTTTCCTCGGCACTATGCTCATCATGCCGTTGGAACCTTTCTCCATGACCATCAACATGCTGACATTGTTCGCCTTTATTCTCGTCTTGGGGATAGTGGTCGACGATGCAATTGTGATAGGTGAAAGCGCCTACAGTGAGGTCGAACGGCACGGACACTCGATTGATAACGTGATCCGCGGGGCGCAAAAAGTGGCCATGCCCGCCACCTTCGGGGTGTTAACCACTATCGCCGCCTTTATTCCTATGTTGATGGTTTCTGGCCCCATGGGGATTATTTGGAAATCCATCGGCATGGTGGTCATCATGTGTCTGGCGTTTTCACTGGTGGAATCTAAATTTATCCTGCCAGCGCACTTAGCCCACATGAAGTTCAGAAAACCAGGTGAACCCACGGGCTTCTTTGGACGCTTCAAGGACAAATTTAACAATCGCGTTCAGCACTTTATTCACCACAGTTACCGTAACTTCCTCGAGCGCTGTATCCAACATCGATACAACGTCGTCGCGGCCTTTATCGGAGTATTGATTTTATCCATAGCCTTAGTCGCCAGCGGCAAAGTGCGCTGGGTGTTCTTCCCCGACATTCCATCGGACTTTATCCAAGTACAGCTAGAAATGGATGAAGGCAGCTCAGAGCAGAACACCCTCAAGGTGGTACAGGATATTGAAGAAGCCCTGTACAAGATGAACGCTAAAATGGAGAAGGACAACGGTAGCGAAGTGGTGAAGCATAGCTTTATCAACATGAGCTCGCGCACCTCCGCCTTTATCTTTGCCGAACTGACCAAGGGCGAAGACCGAGAAGTGGATGGCGAGGCTATTGCCGCCGCATGGCGCGAACAATTGCCAGAATTACTGTCGGTGAAGAAGCTCGACTTCAACGCCAGCGGGAACGGCGGTGGCGGTGGTGACATCTCCTTTAGATTGACCTCGAGCGATCTCGAAGAATTATCAGCAGCCGCCCGCGAGCTTAAGCAAAAGCTCGCCACCTACGAAGGTGTGTATGATATTGCCGATAACTTCTCTTCGGGCAGCCATGAGATCCGCTTAAAGATCCGCCCCGAGGCCGAAGCGCTTGGCTTAACCTTGTCTGATTTAGCACGCCAAGTCCGTTATGGCTTCTATGGCTATGAAGCACAACGTATTTTGCGTAATAAAGAAGAAATCAAAGTCATGGTGCGCTACCCCTTAGAGCAGCGCCGTACCGTGGGTTACCTCGAGAATATGTTGATCCGCACGCCGCAGGGCAAGTCGGTGCCTTTCTCTACCGTTGCCGAGGTCGAAAAAGGCGAATCCTACGCCTCAATCACCCGTGTCGATGGCAAGCGGGCAATTACCATTATTGCGAATGCTAACAAACACAAGGTGGAACCTTCTAAGGTTGTTACTGAGATCCAAAAGGATTTCCTGCCGCAGTTACAGGCCAAGTATCCGAAAATCCAAACCACCCTCGATGGCGGCAGTTTGGATGAACAGAATGCTATGGTCGGTCTGATGCAGGGCTTCTTCTTTGCGCTGTTCACCATTTATGCCTTAATGGCGGTGCCGCTTAAGTCTTACAGCCAGCCGCTGATCATTATGTCAGTGATCCCCTTCGGGATTATCGGCGCGTTGTTTGGGCATTTGATCCAAGGTCTTGCCATGAGCGTCTTGAGTCTCTGTGGTATCGTCGCGCTCGCCGGGGTAGTGGTAAACGACTCCTTGATCTTGGTGGACTTTGTAAACCGTGCGCGGGAGCAAGGACAATCGGTCAGACAAGCGGCGGTAGATTCAGGATGTTATCGCTTCAGGGCGATTATCTTGACCTCATTGACCACCTTTGTCGGTCTAGTGCCTATTATTCTTGAGCGCAGCTTACAGGCGCAGATAGTGATCCCCATGGCGACCTCACTCGCCTTCGGTATTCTATTCTCGACTGTGGTGACCTTAATCCTAGTGCCGCTACTGTATATCATACTTGATGATGCAAAGCGCGTTGGTAGCCGCTTCTACCATTGGTGGTGGCGTCCGAAAAAAACACAGGATACTCCATTGCATATCAACGAGAGCCACAGTATCTCCTTGGATGCCATACATGAGTCAGACTATAAGCGGGATTAGTTATCGTCTGTAATCTATGAGAATCCCATAAAAAGAGAGCTTAGGCTCTCTTTTGCTTTTGCAGTGCGTCATTCTAAAACGCGTAGTGCGATCTAAGTGGCAGTTATCCCTGTGGGCATTGGTTACACTCACCTTAAGTTATCGCTTAGACCCAAATAAAGTCGTTGTATGCCAAACTCACACACTGCTAGAGCCAAACCTGAACCGCTCATCGCCACTGAGACCTTAGCCAATGGCCATACTACCGTAGAAGTCTGTACCAATGAGACCTGCGCAACCGAAACCCTGGTCTACGACATTCGTAAAAGCCGTTATCTCAACATCACTGGCCGCTGTACTCTGCGTTGTATCTTTTGTCCGAAACACAATGGCAGCAAGCAAATCCATGAATATCAATTGGCACTAACCCACCAGCCCAAACCGGAGGAAATTATCCCGCTGTTAGGCAATGTGGAAGACTTTGAGGAATATGTGTTTTGTGGCTATGGCGAGCCGACCATGAATCTTCCAACGCTGCTTGCCATCGCCAAGGAAATTAAACGTCGTGGCGGTCGAGTTAGGGTCAATACCGATGGATTGGGTAATCTTGTGCATCGACGTAACATCCTGCCCGAACTGGCTGAATGTGTTGATGGCTTATCTATCTCACTCAATGCCGATAATGAGGCGGCCTATAACCAACATTGCCGACCTAAACTTGCAGACTCCTATGCCGCGGTAAATGCCTTTATCGCCCTCGCACCCCACTATATTGAGCGAGTGCAAGTCTCAGCGATTGAAGGATTAGATGGAGTAGATATCGACCTTTGCCGTGAGCAAGTGCTCGCAACTGGCTGCGAGTTTAAACACAGAGTACTCGGCACACTCGGCTAGCAAGCTCCTTGACTCTCCACTAGATTGAATCTCTTGCTCGGGATAACGCCATCACCGAGCAACTTGCCACTGTCGTAACATTTCATTCGTGTTAACATAGCCAAATTAACAGATCATCAACTCAAAATCGGCCCATGCTGAAGAACAAATCAAGCCTACATCCACTCGCACCATTACTTTCATTGACCCAAGGGCTGCATTGGTCTCACCAACGCCTGTTGGCTGTTGCGAGTCAGTTATCGATGCTTGTGATAGGTATGATCATTTTAACTAATTTAATCATTACCTTAGGTGAGCGTAGGTTACAGGAAGAATGGGCAACTCAAAGATATAGCGAATTACAAACGATAGGCACGCTGATCACAGATAAGGTTGCCTTTCAGCAGTTTCGCACTCAGTTGTTCGCCAAGGATGAACTACTCAATCAATATCTTAAAAATCCAACTCCTGCAGCAGAGCAAAAATTACAGGCAAGTTGGCAAGAACTCGTTGAGCATATTCCCGAACTACTAGGGATTGCCCTCTTCGACCCTCAGGGAAATTATAAATTTGCAACACCGGCTAACTTTAGTCAGGATGCACTTCCAGCGACCCTTCTTGGTTCTAGCCGTAATTTAGGTGGAAAAGAAGTGTTCACCTCACCTTTAGAGTTTGTGCCACTCAATGGCATGCTCGAACCCTATATGTATCAAATGACCTGGTTAGAAAAACCCGATCAAAGCTCTTTAGGTTATCTCGTTACCTACAATTCAATGGTACAGATGTTAGAAGCGATAAAACCGGCTTTCTCAAGCAATAAATCCCCCATGTTAGTACTGGATACCCAAGGATTACTCTATGCAGGGGTAAGCGATCTTGCACCGTTAACCCATATTCCAGATACCTTAGGCGCGAGTTTACGCCAAAGTTATCCGGCACTATGGCGCGAAATGTCGATGAGCAACTTTGGCCAGTTTCACGGTGAAGACGCGACGTTTGTTTACCTTAAAGTTGAACTCACTAACCAACCCGAGCTGCGACGGGAATATTTTTTACTCTCTTATATCCGTAACGACGATATTGCCTCAAAGTTTTCGCAGTGGCAGAACATCGTTATCGTCGCTTCTTTAGTTCTGACGTTACTGGCCGCTTGGGTCATTCTACTTAGCCACATGTATCGGTTACAGTATCGCTCGCGCCAATACAGCATTGACGTTGCAAACTCACTGTTTAACAGTGAAATAGGCTTTATATTAGCCAATGAACAGGCGCGCATTATCAGTGCCAACCCTAAAGCGGCAGAAGCGACTCGAGTTCCCCAAGATGAACTAACCGATCGAAGTCTGCAACGAGCCTTAAATCTCGATGATCTAACGCACACGCAAATCCTTGAACAAGTGCACCGATTGGGTGAATGGTCTGGTCACTTGTCGCTCGACAATGAAACGGGTTCAACACTAAGAGTCAACGTACGACAAGCCCCACGATTAGGGCGAGGTTTACCCCATATGTTGATCACGCTTGAAGATATCAGCGCCATTATAAACAGTCAGAACCAAGCATTCTTAAGTGAGCTGCTGTGTGATACTACGGTGGCGACCGCACTGACGGATGCCAATGGTAAGTTGATAAAAATTAACCCAGTATTTGATCAGCTCATGCAACTCAACGGCGATCTGAATCATGATTTAGCGTCATTGCTGTCTAACGATTTAGGTAATCAATGGCAACGGATCACTGCCCAAATCAGCATGCAAGGCCAATGGCAAGGCCAGATCCTTTGCTCACCCAATCTACGTCACTCAAATTGTTTACAGGCCACCCTCAAGGGACATGTCGCGACTGACGGTGAGATTGATTACATCATCTGTACCTTAGAACAAGCTATCGATGGCCAACGTGGCGCAGAACCCCGCAGTTTTGTGCCACATCGCAGCACGATTTTGCAGCACCTGTCAGATTTAGAACGCTATTTTGCTTCACTTTCGCCCCAAAGCCGCAACCACTCGAGTCTACTCGTGATGGACATTAATCCGGAGGGATTACTGAGCCACATGAGCGATATCGATCAACTCGAAAATCGCCAGCAAGAAGTGGAAATTCAGCTATTACTTGAGATACCAACCCACTATCAAATACTCCATTGGCAACTGGGTAAGCTGTTGTTATTACTTCCAGATACCGATGCAACAGCGGCACATCACTTTGCCCTTAATACCATAGAAAAGCTTAACAGCAACGGTTTAGGTGAAGGGATCAGCATCGGCATAGCTAGCTATCAAGAAGGACAAAGTCTGGAGCAATACCTCAGCAATGCCGAGGTTGCACTCAAAAGGGCAAAACAAAATAACGACCAGAATATCGGCCAGGCTTTTACTCGCCATCCGTCTTAACGGGCGGATTAAAAGAATCTGGCAGTTGGCTTTGGGTGATTTCGATAATCGCAGAGCGGTTCATCGTGATTTTATAGCGAGCATATTCCGGCTCTTCACGGCCATCACGTAGCACTAAAATTAGATTAACCTGGTAACGACGCTCGACCGACTCATGGCTGATTTTGCCCTCAAGCTCCTTGTAAATCTTGGCTTTGCCCCGCTCTAAGTAGCGGGCAAACGGCACAAAACTAAAGTTGACTTGCTCTTGAATTGTTGAATAGCCCGCCTGAAACTCGCCTTGGTTTACCCGAGTCGCAATTTTGTAATGGAGGATCTCGGCATCGACTTTGTTCTGGCTATGTCGGTGTTTTAGGATTTCGTTTACCTTTTCGGGTAAATCCTGTGGCCGCATAAACTCCAACCACACCAATTGTTTAGCAATAACAGCCTGGCTAGTGGTATCCCTTAAGATACGGCTCCACCGCGGCCGGCCACGCTGGATAAAGCGCCAAAGAGCATTACGCACATCGTCCTTAAAGATTTCCCTAAATCCGTATATCACCGCTAAGGTCAATACGAGGGCAATAGTAAAACCGCTAAAAACGCCCTGTGCCTCAATAATCAGCGCCGACACCACCAACATCACTAATGCCGTGGCAAGCCCCGTTGTGAACTTTTTAAGGCCGATCCCCAGCGATTTTAACTCTTCTTTAAGTACGACCCCTTGCTGAATCAAACGCCGTAATAACAGCATCTTATTCGAAATTCGATTAGGATCTTGTTTTGTCTGTGCCGAGTTATAGTTATTGGCATCACGATAGGCTGATTCATTTCGACAAAGAGTTAGCACTCGCTCTTGAATGTCGGAAAAGTCACTGGTACGGGTAGCGTGGGCTAATACTTTTAGCAGTTGCTGCTCACAAAACCAAGACAGATAGTTATCCGCATTTTCAAAATAGGATTTCCATTTAGCATCGCCTGGTTCATTACGGCGAAACTTTTTCAGCAATTGGGTTATCTGTTCACACAACTCATCGAGTGCGAGATAAAAATGCTCAACATCAGCAATCCGATTGAGTTCTTTGACATCGTTTTCAACCGCTACCGCAAATTGGTAGGCAAACAAGTTTAAGTACAGCCTAAACTCTTCCACAGTGCGGCGATTCATACTAGCAAAACGGCCTTGTACGAGCGGTAAATGCAAACCTTCGGAATAGTAAGAACGGCGGCCAACAATGGCGCTATGATAATATTCTTCTTCGTTTAAGGTGTGCGCACCTATGCCCATTTCCTTAGGTAAAAAGAAATAGAGGTCAAGCTGACGATTATCGCCCTTTTCCATCTGGTGGCTGAACTTAATCGACAGGGATTCTTCTTGTTTGACACGTATCTTAAACACAAAAACCTTAATGATTGGAGCCAAAGAGTCAGCATTAACACCATCGAAAATACAATCTAAACCGAAAGCGCGCTAAATTCACTGATTAAATTCGGCTATTGACGATTCGACAACCACAAACCGTATTACTGGGCTGAAACAATACCACGGCGTAGTCTTGGTCTGGGTCACTATCAAGCACCTCAATGCTAAGGTTATGTCTGCCTGACTCACTAAAATGTAAGCTACTTATATAAGACAGATACTTCATATGCTCTGGCCAATGTTTTTTATCGACCTCCTCAGATTCTGTCTTGGTCTTAACCGACACGTTGTAGGCCATACGATTGAGTTCCATATTTTGCACTTCGCCCTGCATCAGAATGGTGCCTGCACTGGAGCCATCGAGGTTAAAATATCGATAATTAATCTGTGCATTGCCCGCAGAGATCAGTACATCGACTAAAAGATAGTATTTACCATCTTCAACCCGTTGAGCATGACGGTCAAAAAGTTCGGAGCTGCAATTGAGGATCACTGCCTTATTTGAGACTGATTGCAGATAAATCACCCCGCAAGCCACAATCAGCGCAGTGAGAATCGTGAGATTTATCGTCCACTTTAGCCACTTAGCCACAGATCCCAATCTCCTGTAGCCACTGTGCATCAATAAACTCTTTAGGGCGTCTAAAATCACTTATCTTTAAGTTTCGAATAACGGACTGCCCGAGCTTATGGCCGCGCAAAGTAATGTTAAGCACTTGTTTATCATGTGAAAGAGAGGAATAAACCTCGGACCAATCACTCTGTCCGCAGCGGCTTAGTCCCTGACCCAATCGATCGCCTAACTCAAACAATATGGTATTGTTCGTTTTAGAATTAGCGTAAAGGTGCAAGCGAATATGTTGTCCTGATGCCAAAGGAAGTTCTGTCGATAACAAGGGTTCAGTCGGCACACTATGATCAATTCGGCTAAGATAAAAACCCGAAATCGCCAGCATAAAACCAAAAACCAGTAGCGCACTCCACCAAGGTAGTGACTGTAATCGAGAATAATGAAAGCTTTTTAACCGCTGCCCTTGGGTATTGTGTAGCAAATAACCTTGGCCTTTGACGGTTTCAATCAGCCCTTCATACTGCGGACCAAGAAAAGAGCGGATCATAAATACTGCGCGAGCGAGTGAAGTATCTGTTAGCGGTGGGTGCTCACCATCACCAGTCTTAAGCTCATGCTTTGAGACCAGTTTACCTTGATGTTCAACCAATAAGGTCAACACCTGTAACTCAGCACGAGGAAGATGCCAAGATTCATTCCGAGCTTGTTCGACGAGCAAACCACGCTCTTTGTCAAACCAACAGCTCCCCACTTGCATAAAGAAAACCCCAAGCCTATAAAATCATGGAATTAAGTCTATGCAAGGCTTCTAATGATTACTGTGATCCTGTTAACCCAAGGCGGCAAATAATTACATTTCGTGAGATAAGCCGCAGGTTGGGTGTATAAAATAAAAATCTGCTTTAGTTCACAGATGTAAATGGTATTTGCAAACAATAGCGTTGGCTGATAAATGCTTACAAATTTACATAAATATCACAAATAATGTGTGTCAGCACAAATTACAATCTAAAAAAGCGAATTATTACCCAAAATTCAACCTTATAAAGCAATTAAAAATTCAACGACACCTTCTTCACTAATAAGGGAAATATCCTCTCTGGCAAATCACATTATTTATCTTTTAGCTCCCTAGAATGGCTTTCATCAAACCAGTTTTCTGATTGATAAATAAAAGCAATTACTAAAGAGGAATTTATGATGAGCATTAATCGACGCCAAGCATTAACTCGTATTATCGGTATCAGCACAGCGGCAGCGGGCGCAACATTAATGGGTACGTCAGCCTTTGCGGCGACCAATGCCGACGGTCAATATCAATTAGCACTCGGCGAAAAACTCAAATACGCACCACTAGACCCCATGGCAACCGCTAAACTCGCCTACGAGACAGGTGGTGGCTGTATGCACCAAGTATTTCACTCTGTCGTCACTATGCTAGCGCAATCTAATAGTGCCGATGCTGATAAGTTTAAAACTATCCCAACCGCGCTTGCCGGTTATGGTTTTGCAGGGGTCACAGGCCAAGGCACCTTATGTGGTAACCTCAACGCTATCGGTATGTTAGTCAATATCTTAGATGATATTAATGGTCAGAACAGCGCCGTGATTGCTAACACATTCCGTTATTATGAAAATACAACGCTACCTTTATCTTCCCCTGAATTTATTGCAGGCATAGGCTCAACCGCAGAAAAAACGGCTCTGGTTGGTAGTTCATCAAAAGCCATGAGCGTATTGTGCCACTCTTCTATTAGTAACTGGTCTAGGGCATCAGGCCTACCCTTTGCTAAAAAAGGTGAACGCTGTTATCGCCTATCAGCTTCCATGGCGTATTACCTGGTCGAACTGCTAAACCGTGCCCACCAAGGAGAGAATATCGGTGCCTTACCAGGTAGCAAACCTTCACTTGAGGCTCAGGATTGCCAAGTTTGTCATGGCAGCACAGGAACATTAGGCTCGGCAGCAAGCGTTAAAACGGATATGGAATGTACCACTTGCCACACTGGACATTTTAATTAAGGAGGCAGTGATGAAATACCCATTACTTGCGTTAACCCTAGCTTCGTTTACCCTTGCTGGCTGTGGTAGTGACGATAACAAGTCAGAGGAAATCACACCTCCGCCACCACCTCCGCCCGTCGAAAAAACCGTGAGTATTGACGAGGCGACGCAAATTAATCTGGCAGTAAAGCAATTTGATCCCAATACCGGCACGTTGTTATTTACATTGGCTGATGCGTCACAAGCGGCAATCACTGCGGCTAAAAACTACGATATTTACTATTTTGGCTTTCCTGACAAGAATAAATCGTCGTCAAATGCTAAAGCATGGAAACGTTGGCATGTCACTCAAAGCTATCGTTGCCAAAGCAAAGGTGAATGCAGCGGTAAATTAACCGAGGTAAAAAATGGTCAATATCAGTTTGAAATAGCAGGACTTGATTGGCAGCAACAGGACCCAAGTGGCGCCGTGGCGCAAATTAAAGTCGCGATTCAAATTTATGGTACCAAAGCCAATAATGAACTGACCTTAGTTCCAGTCGTTCCGTTGTAATCCTTTTCATCGACTCCTAATCAAATAGGCATCCACTTCTAGGTTTGGATGCCTATTTTGTTATTAGCGACTACTACACGCCCATAAATTACCACTGGGCATAAATTTAATCAGGGTATAGTCATCAATACGATTAATATCCACAATCTGCATATTAAAGCTCATGGTTCCCAGCGCGATTAATGCAGCCCTTGAGCGTTGCACATCCTCTCGAATCGGCTCAGGGAGCTCTGTTTGCAGCAGATCCATTTTGATATTCGCTTGAGCTAAATCAAATTGATAGGTCATAGTGCCAATGTCAAAATGTTTAACCTCACCAGAATAGTTGATGGACGCAAGATCCTTATTATCAATGCCATAACTATAATCTAAAGTTGCCTTTTGCCCCTGCACTTGGACCGAAAGCGATAAAGAATGGCGCAATAATGACGAAGATGCATCGGAAAATGGTGGCTGGAATAACTGAGCATGACAATCTAAGTGTAAACTTTTATGGCTAACACTCTGCCCATATCCATATAGCAGCCCCCCCAATCCGAGCATAATGATTAACAGGAGTTGCCATGGTTTTAAACGGCTTAACGAGAAAATGCTGGATACCATCTTAGCTACATATCCCCGCAAGTGTTAACCAATCAGGTTGCGATGTATCACTCATAAAATTGTCAGACATTAATTTTATCGTCTGAAACTTAAGCCCATTCTCACGGTTATCCCGTAAAATAAAGCTGATTAACTTGCGATCAATAGAAATATTCGCCGCCACAGATTGCCAAGGAAACACGGCACACGCTTCAATTTGCCCCATCATTTGTTCAACGAGGGACTTCATCTCCGCACAGTAGTATTGCCCAGTGTAGAACTTAACCTCTGACGCCAAACCATTTGGCTTCTGGATCTGCTGGCTATAATTCGGTGCAATTTGCGTTGGATGGCTAATATGCGCCCCAATCCCACATAGAGCTATCAGGGTAACAAGTATGATCAATGCGAACTGTAACGGATTGATTTGATATGTTGGGGAGTCAAGTAGCTTATGATTAATCGACACTGATGAAGGATATAAAATAAACCCCTCACCCCGTACCGTATCGAGTAAAGAATATGGCTTTTTTCCTAATATAGAACGCAACCGCTTGATAACATCATCGAGAGTATCATCACACCGACGGGCACCCTTAACATAGGATGACAATAACTGCGTTAATTCAAAGCGGGAAACCACCTTACCTCGATGCTTAGCCAATACGCTCAGTACTTGATATTCATCGCTACTCAGTATCCAGCGACAGCCAGAGGCATCGACTAACAAATGTTCTTGGGCATCAAACCAACAATCACCAATTTGCATCTCGGCTCCTAGCATTACCTAACTTGAAGCCGAGTATACAATTTGAACTTTAATAACGCAGTAATCCGAGGACATCTCCCCGCATCAGATGAATAATCTGTGAATTACATCAATAAAAAATTTAATGCTAAAAACAAACAAGGATACATTATGTTTCATTTGTTTTTAGAACATTGCAGCATTGAGCCACATATGTACTAAAATACTCGCCACATATCCCAACGCAATGACAGGAGTCCAACGTAAATGTGATCCGAAGGTATAAATCCCCCTCGCCTGACCCATTAATGCTACCCCTGCCGCACTGCCGATGGACAATAAACTGCCACCCACCCCTGCGGTTAACGTCACCAGTAACCACTGACCTAAGGCCATATCTGGATTCATAGTCAACACCGCAAACATCACCGGAATATTATCCACGACTGAAGACAACAAACCGATGGCTACGTTGGCAAAGGTCGCATCCCAATGGGAATACAAGGCCTCAGAAACGAGACTTAAATACCCCATAAAACCAAGACCACCTACGCATAACACTACCCCGTAGAAAAACAGCAATGTATCCCACTCAGCACGGGAGATCCGATTAAACACATCGAACGGTACGACACTACCTAACTGTTGAAGACGCTGTTTATCCTGACGTAACTCCGCCTTTGCCCGTTCACGAGCAACGGAGCGATCAAAGGTTTTACGCAGGTAATAACCAAAGAATTGCAAGAAGCCAAGACCTGTCATCATCCCCAGCACCGGTGGCATACCAAGGAAAGAGTGAGCACATACTGCAGTAGCAATCGTCAGCAGAAAGAGCGCCACAATACGTTTAGCGCCAGGTTTAGTGTAAACCTGCTCTTTTTCAGGCTCAGGGATATAATGCGGAATAAATATACTCATAATTGCCGCTGGCACGACAAAGTTGACTAATGCAGGAATAAATAGATGGAAAAAATCGGCAAAGTGCACTAACCCTTTTTGCCATACCATCAGGGTCGTGATATCACCAAAGGGACTAAATGCGCCGCCCGCATTGGCCGCCACCACGATATTGATACAAGCGAGGGTAATAAATTTTCGCT
>NZ_AKZL01000083.1:0-19526 GCF_000282755.1 Shewanella sp. POL2 | reverse complement strand
AAAAATGGCCGTGCCGGTTTATCAAGTGATGGAGATGATCCGCGCCCATAATGTGGCGGTATTTTCGTCCAACTATGCCCTTTACGCTGATATTTCAAATCGCGTCATGACCACACTTGAGCAGATGGTGCCTAGGGTTGAAGTCTACTCAATCGATGAGGCTTTTTTGGATCTGTCTCGGCTCGATAAATGTCAAGATATTAACCAGTTAGCCATGGATATTCGTCAGCGGATCCAGCAATGGATAGGGATCAGTGTCTGCGTAGGAATTGGGCCGAGCAAAACCTTAGCCAAGCTAGCTAACTATGCCGCAAAACAGTATCCCGCCACCCAAGGCGTTGTCGATTTACGCGATAAAGAACGCCAACGTCGGTTAATGACGCTCACTCCCATTGATGAAGTTTGGGGCATTGGCCGAAAAATTGCGCAACGTTTAAAACTGATGGGCATCCATACCGCTCTACAGCTTGCAGATGCCCATCCTAAACTTATCCGAGACAATTTTTCCGTCATGGTTGAGCGAACGGTGTACGAGCTTAACGGTATTGCCTGTGATGATATTCAGCAGGTGGTAGCGACAAAGCAGCAAATCATCAGCTCGCGCTCCTTTGGCGCACGTATTACCACCTTTGAGGCGATGCAGCAGGCTATCAGTGACTATACCTTTAGGGCCTGCGAGAAATTGCGAGCGGAGGGGCAGTTTGCCCGCACCTTATCGGTGTTTATTCGCAGCAGTTATTTTACGCAACATCAGCCCCAATATAGCCAAGTACTCACAGGTCATCTTGTGTATCCCAGTGACGATACCCGTGATTTTATCGAATTAGCGCAGCGACTATTGCATCGGCTTTGGCGTGCAGGTCCCGCCTATGCTAAAGCTGGCGTCATGCTAGGAGATTTTTATGCACCAGGCGTGTTTCAATTAGGCTTGTTTGACGAGGCCAAACCACAACCTAAAAGTAAAGAATTGATGAAACTGCTTGATGGTATCAATCACAGTGGTAAAGGAAATATTCAATTTGCAGGACAAGGACTGAATGCCGATTGGAGAATGAAGCGTGGTCAACTCTCTCCCCGCTACACTACCCAATGGAGACATATTCCGATAATAAAATAAGCCATAAGCATGAATAACGAAATAATATGCTAGAGCTGTTCCATTTGTTAAATCCGCTAAAACACAGTCAATAATGGTCTATATTTCAACAGCTAATAAGATTCATGCTATTAACACCTTTAATCTTAAATTGATAGCGATCACATTATTCAAAACTGACCTAAACAAAAAATTCAGCCTAAAGATTGACATTGTAAAGATGATGTTACGTTACATTGCGATACAATCTAGCCTTTTTCACATGCAGCACCGCATCTTATTACTTCAAGCTAACCTTAATTAGCTTCCGCAAGTTTACATTAGTAACACACGATTAACACAAAACAAACAATTAAGCTGTTGATATTAAAGTTGTTAATGATAGTTTTCCGACTATGGAGGGCAGTTGCACATAAAATATAAGCCTTGATGAAACCCTTCCTGATCATCACGGCATTGTTAAGGGAATGAAAATATGATTACGCAAACAACCGTTGCACGTGCGGTTCGTTTTAGTTTACTTGCTTTAGTATCAACATCTTTATCACCATTGGTTTTCGCAGCTGATGAAACCGCGGTTGCCGAGGATAAAGTTGAGCGTATCGAAGTAACTGGTTCACGTATTAAGCGTACCGATCTTGAGAATGCTTCACCTGTAGTGGTTGTCAGTGCAGCCGACATTGAAAAAGGCGGGTTTAACTCAGTCCAAGATGTTTTAGGTAACCTATCGCAAAACTCTGGCGGCTCCATGACTCAGCAAGAAGTTCATGGTTTCACCCCAGCTGCATCTGCTGTAAATCTTCGTGGTGTTGGCGCTGGACGCGTTCTCACCCTCATCAATGGTAAACGCGTACCTAAATATCCTTTTGGGGCCGGTGGTACAGATAGTTTTGTCGATACCGCAAACATTCCGTTAGGAGCGATTGAACGCATTGAGATCTTAACCACAGGTGCATCAGCCATTTACGGCTCGGATGCCATGGGCGGCGTTATCAACATTATCTTGAAAAAAGATGTTGAGCAAAGCACCTTGAAATATCGCTTCTCCGATACCGTTGATGGTGGCTTACAAAACAACCAATTCTCCTTTATGACGGGCGTAAGCAGCGATAAAGCGAACCTAACTTTCTTCGCCGAATACGAAGACCGTCAAGCCTTAAAAGGAACAGATCGCCCAGAATGGGGAACAGATATCGTTCCGGGCAACCCTTATGCGGCTTACAGCTCATATGGTGCGAACATTGTCACCAGCGATAATAAACTCTTTAAAACCTTATCTGCCGCAGAATGTGAGGCACGTGGTTATCAAGTGATGTCCAATGGTCGCTGCGGTTTTGATCGCTCACCACAACGGGATTTCTCTCCAGAACAAAAACGCTATTCAACTATGGTGAACCTCACCAAAGAACTGAATGATGACCATCAGCTCTACTCTCGAATTGACTATACACATGCCTCAACTTTTACCGAAATTGAGTCAGCAACTGTCGGTGATGACTTTAAATATAAAGTAGTTGGCGATGATGTCACTATCTACAACAAGTCAAAAGGCCTCTCACAAACCTTCAAAAAATCATCAGCCTTTGGCGGTGATTTTGCCAGCGCAGCCGACGGAGAATATTTCTACACTCGTCGTATGTCAGAGTTAGGTCCACGTACTTCTGATTTTGAAACCAATAACTTCTCGTTCTTGATCGGTGGTAAAGGTTATCTGACTGAAGGCATCGAATATGACACATCTTGGTCTATTGCCCGCCAAACTGTAGAATCCACCACAACGGGCTCACCAACTTACCAAAGTATGTGGGATTATTTGACCGAAGGAACCAATGGTCATTCTCTATTGGATGTTATTTCCAATGAAGATGCCGCCATGCTGGATTATCAAGGTGGTAAAAAAGGTCAATCAACCCTATCAAGCTTTAACGCCGGTATTAGTGGCGAAGTCTTTGAATTACCAGCAGGCGCCGTAGCTTATGCTGCTGGTATCGAATATGGCAAAGAATGGTTTTATGACAAATCCGATAGCTTTACCACTAACGGCGGTGTCATGGGTAAAGGCGGTAGCAGCGCTCAAGGTGAACGTGAACAATATGCTAGCTACGCTGAAGTGGCTGTTCCTGTGATTGAAAACCTCACAGTGACCTTAGCTGGCCGTTACGACTATTACGATGACGAATCAGATGTGGGTGGTCAATTCAGTCCTCAAGTGGCTGTAGAATACCGTCCTATCGACAGCTTACTGCTACGTGGTCTATATGCAGAGACTTTCCGTGCTCCAGATATGCAGCGTTTATTTGGAGAACCCACGTCAGCCTATAGTACTGTGATTGATACTCCTACTTGTGAAGCCTCTGGCCCTGGTCCTGCTTGCGATAAGATCGAATCCTTGCCAATTACCATTGGTGCTAACCCTGAGTTAGAAGCTGAAACAGGTAAAAACTATAACCTTGGTATGGTATGGGATTACAACGATCTCAATCTGACATTAGATTACTGGATTGTTGAAATCGATAACCTAGTGAATGATCCTAGCGCCCAATATATTCTGGATCATTCAGATGCATTTACAGACAAAATTATACGTGATGCGAATGGCAAGTTAATTCAGGTGAATACCCAAGCGATTAACATGTCATCACAAAAAACCTCTGGTATCGACTTCTCTATCGGTTATCGCTATGAAACTGCCAACTTAGGTGATTTAACCGCCCGCTTAGAAGGCACCTACTTACTGAAATGGGAAGAGCAATTAACCCCAGATTCAGAGGCATTAGATCTTATTGATGGTGAAGGTTCAGCGCCTAAAATCCGCGGTAACTTGAACTTAGGTTGGAGCTATAACGATTTTGCGACTAACTTATTGTTCAAATACACTGACAGCATGAATGGCGATCGCATGGATTACTTTGTCGAAAATGGTCTGGACGCAGATTACAGCGTAACGATCGACAGCCATGTTGAAGTGAACTGGTCAGCAAGTTATCTTGTCAACGATGCACTAAAAATCTCAACCGGCATCAACAACTTGTTTGATGCGGGCCCTGAGATTGATCAAACCCAGTCATCGTGGCCACATTACCCACGTTCTTACTACAACGTAGTAGGCCGTGAGTATTACCTCGCTCTGGAAATGAACTTTTAATTAAAAACATTTCCAAAGACAAAGCCGAGCATATTTGCTCGGCTTTTTATTTGCATACTGATACCCAAATTAACATCAAATATTTCACTTTTACCTACATCGACCACCTATCAAATCTTTGCGGCTATCTTACCTTATTCTCAACATACCCTAGGCAATATCCCCTTGTAGCATCCAGCGCACAATGCCACAATGCGAGCAAAATCAATGCGTGCCAACGGCGCCCCTCGATAGGAGCATCATCTTGACCCTTTTTGGTATTAAAAATTGCGATACTGTGCGTAAAGCACGTAAATGGATTGAAACCCATCAACTTTCGGTCAACTTCCATGACTTTAGGGAAGATGGATTAGCAGAAAAGGATCTGCAGCATTGGTGTCAAATTGCCGGATGGGAAACCGTCTTTAATAAACGCAGTACCAGTTTTCGTGCCTTAAGTGATGCCGATAAAGCGGATATCGACCAAGCCAAAGCCATTCAACTAATGCTCACTCACCCGACACTGATCAAGCGGCCAGTGCTGGTTTTGGGTGAACAAGTGCTAGTGGGCTTTAACGAAGCCGAATATAAGAAGGTGTTTTCTCTATGACGTACGCTTCGAACACTCACCCGGTTACCGAACTGACTAAAGCGTTAATCGCCCGTCCTTCGGTCACACCGCTAGATGAAGGCTGTCAAAGCTTAATGGCCGAACGTCTTGCCGCCGTAGGCTTTAATATTGAGCCCATGGTCTTTGAAGACACCACCAATATGTGGGCGCGGCGCGGTAATACAGGCCCGGTATTTTGTTTTGCCGGCCATACCGATGTGGTGCCCGCAGGCGATTTAAGCCGCTGGCATACCCCGCCTTTTGAGCCAACCATTATTGACGGTTATCTGTATGGTCGCGGTGCTGCCGATATGAAAGGCTCACTGGCGGCGATGATCGTCGCGACCGAACGTTTTGTGGCTAAGCACCCAAATCATCCTGGCTCGATTGCGTTTTTAATCACTAGCGATGAAGAAGGCCCCTTTATCAATGGCACCACACGGGTTATCGACACCCTAGAAGCCCGTAATGAAAAAATCACTTGGGCATTGGTGGGTGAACCCTCGTCGACCTTAAAACTCGGTGATGTGGTTAAAAATGGCCGCCGTGGCAGTCTCACCGCCAACTTAACCGTTAAAGGTATTCAAGGCCATGTGGCCTATCCGCACCTTGCGGATAACCCTATCCACAAAGCCGCCCCCTTTTTAGCTGAGTTAAGCCAAACCCATTGGGATAATGGCAACGAATTCTTCCCGCCCACCAGCATGCAAATCGCCAACATTAACGGCGGCACAGGCGCATCGAACGTGATCCCAGGCGCCTTGGAGGTGATGTTTAACTTCCGCTATTCCACCGAAGTGACCGCCGAGATACTCATCGAGCGTGTGGAAGCCTTATTAACCGCCCACGAACTGGATTATGACATTAGTTGGACTTTCAATGGCTTACCCTTTTTAACCGGCGAAGGCCCACTGTTAGACGCGACCCGCCATGCTATTCGTCAAGTCACGGGCTATGATACCGATCCACAAACCACCGGCGGCACCTCCGATGGGCGCTTTATTGCGCCAACGGGCGCCAAAGTGTTGGAACTTGGCCCAGTAAACGCCACAATCCATAAAGTGAACGAGTGCGTGAAGGTAGACGATCTAGAGCAATTAGCGCTGTGTTATGAAGTGATTTTGGAACAGTTACTGTGTTAAATACCATGGCTATCACGGCAAAAAAAGCCCTGCTCTATGGTCTAGAGCCAAGGGGAGAGACAGGTTTAACAGCGGATCTAGACTCTGACTCAATGAGCGACTTAGTGCTCGTTGAGTTACTCAGCCCCTATCATCAGCGAGAAACGCGGTTTAAGTTAGAGTCACAAACCGCCCTTGCCTTTCAGGCAATGGCCGACAGTGCCGCCAAAGACGGTATTAAGCTAGCGATTTGCTCTGCCTATCGCCCCTTCGATCGGCAACTCGCCATTTGGAATGCCAAGGCCAGCGGTAAACGAGTGGTCCTGGATATCAATGAGCAGCCCGTGGATATCGCGCCGCTCAGCGATGATGAGTTAGTCGATTTGATCTTACTCTGGTCGGCACTGCCTGGTGCTTCGCGTCACCATTGGGGAACGGATATCGATGTATTTGATGCCGAGCAAATTGAGGTCAAATCCCTGCGTCTGGTGGACGCCGAATACCGTGACGGCGGCCCCTGCGCCCACTTGCACCAGTGGCTAGTGGCTAATGCCAAGGATTTTGGGTTTTATTTTCCGTTCCAGAAAGGCCAAAGCGCGGTAAGTGCAGAGCCTTGGCATATTAGCTATTTCCCCGTGTCTCAAACCCTGTTACCCCAATTTGAGGTGCAGGCCTTAGCGCAGGTTATCCAGCAGAGCGATATGTTGCTAAAAGACGCCGTGATCCGGCGTTTACCCGAGTTAGTAGCGGAATATGTACATCGGATTGCGCAGCCTTAATAGCTTTTTCTGCACGTTTTAGCCGACGTCCCTTCCCGTTTTTGGTTTTATAGATTAAGTAGGTTTTATGGATTTATCATCATACAGACAACAAATTTGCATCGCGGGTAGCCAACTTAGTTACCTTGATATCGGCACAGGCCCTGCCCTGTTATTTGGCCACAGCTACCTGTGGGACAGCGCCATGTGGGCGCCACAAATTGCGCTCTTAAGCAAAAGCTACCGCTGTATCGTACCCGATCTCTGGGGACACGGCCAATCTGGCACCGTACCGGAAAACTGCCATAGCCTGTTAGACATTAGTGAGCATATGTTAGCCCTGATGGACGCCCTCGAACTTGAGACATTTTCCCTCATCGGTTTGTCCGTTGGCGCCATGTGGGGGGCAGAGCTGGTGCTTAAGGCGCCTGCTCGCGTCAAGACGCTTGCCATGCTGGACAGTTTTATGGTTTTGAGCCAGAAATCACCCGTGCCAAATATTTTGGGATGTTAGACATGATCCAAACCGCTGGCAGTATTCCACCAGTACTTATCAATGCAATTTCACCGCTGTTTTTTGCAGATAATGCCAAAGCGAATAATCCCGAATTAGTGCAACGTTTTGAAAGCGACTTAGCTGCGCTAACGCCAGAACGCATTCCCGACATAGTAAAACTTGGACGGATTATTTTTGGTCGGCGCGATACCCTAGAATTTGCCGAACAATTTACCTTACCTTGCTTAATCATGGTGGGTGTAGAAGACAAGGCGCGCAGTGTTTTGGAAAGTTATTTGATGAGTGATGCCATTAATGGCAGCCAATTAGTGCATATTCCAAGTGCTGGCCATATTTCAAGTCTAGAACAAGCCGAATTTGTTAATCAGCAATTATTAGCATTTCTGAGCCAATGCGCTTAATACGCACCATGATGGTTAGAGCATGTCACCCATGCTCTAACAGATTCATATTCTAGAACCCTCAATAAGAATGAGTCTTTTGCCTATTACTCGAAATCTTTTCCAATAATCTTGGAGTGCTATCCCACTTGAGGCTTAACAAACATCGATTTGTTAACTGCCCCTCAAAAATGTTGCAAAATCGTGAAAACACCAAAAATTCAACTACCTTTAAACTGTATTCCCTCAAAAAGGTTTCCTAACATGAGAAAAAGTACAGTTGCATTAGGTGTGTTGACCGCACTCTATATTCCATCCCTTCACGCGAATGTTGAAATAAACGGCTTTGCCTCCATTGTTGCTGGCTCAAGTTTATCCGATGATAAAAGTTACTACGGTTATGATAAAGAAATCGACTTTAATAATGACTCCAAAGTCGCACTACAATTTGCTGCAGATTTAGGGAGCGGCTTACGAGCAACCGCACAAGTCCTCTCCCGTGGCAGTGACGATTATAGTGCAGAGTTTGAATGGGCTTATATTTCCTATGACATTAGCGATAAGTTGATGCTAATGGCTGGAAGACAACGATTTAATCTTTACAAATATTCCGATTATATCGATGTTGGCTATGCCTACCATTGGATAACGCCACCAAGGGGAGTCTATTCGCTCCCCTTTAATTCTGGCGAAGGTGTTGGTTTAGTTTATTCAGATTTATGGGGCAATACTGAAGTTGGCTTAACCTATAAATATATTACGACATCGGTATCTGACTATGCGCCTGTCGGTTCATCAACGCCCCCAGCGCCCTTTTCCGCCAAGGGCCATATTATGAACTTCAATTTTAGCACCGCTGGATTTGAGTACGGTTTAAATGTAGGGATAGTCACGGATTTCTCATATGAACTGCCAGCACTACTTGGTTTGGGTGAAGCCATTTCCCAAACAGGTTTATTCGATGATCAAGTTGTAAATGACTTATTAGCGATAGAGGATAGTGCCTTACTTATTGGCGCTAACGTCAAATATGACGCAGGAAAGTGGTTTATATTAGCGGAATACACCCGAATAGACGTCGACCCTAGCAGTTTTAATATTCAAGATTCTGCCTTTGTTTCAGCGGGTGTTCGTTACCATGATTTTACCTTCCATTTAACCTATGGCATTGATAAAGGTGACCCACAATATGATGCCTATGATGCAATGTTGCCTGTCTACAACGCCCTACCTCCGGCCAATCAAGCAGCTCTCGCGCCATTAGTGATGGGAACGAAAGCCGCATTAGAAGCACAACAAGAGGATAGTTCCTATTACATCATCGGAACCCGCTGGGATTTTCATCCCTCTGCGGCGCTAAAACTGGAATACACCAATTACAGTAATGATAAGCCGACCTCCGACGAACAACTCTTAAGCATGGCTGTTGATCTTGTTTTCTAAGGAGTCATTTATGAATTTACCTCACATTGCTAAATACATCGTCAAGCCAATCAGCTTGTGTGCACTCCTATTGCTCAGTCAATGGGCTCAAGCGGAAATCGCCGTAATCGTTCACCCTTCGAACAGTTCAGAGATATCAGCTGCCGATATTTCAAGAATTTATTCGGGAAAGCTTAAAACCTTTTCGACAGGAGGCACGATTGTCGCACTCGATCAAGCGGAAGGCTCACCTGTCAGGGAAGCCTTTGTAAAACAAATCCTCAATAAAACAGAAAGTCAGTTAAAAGCCTATTGGTCAAAACTCGTATTTTCTGGACAAGGACAACCGCCTAAAGTGGTCGAATCCAGTGCTGAGATTCTTACTCTCGTCGCCGCCAATCCAAATATGATCGGCTTTGTGGATGCAGCAGAAGTGACGCCCAATGTCAAAGTTGTAGGTAAGTTTTAGGGATTAACCTGATTGTACCTATTGATGCCTTCTTTCAATAAGAAGGCATCGAATTTTTACATTAAACATTTAAATCATATAGATATACAACCCCGGCCTAAGTTAAACGAAAAGTTCTGCGTGATTGCACCATGCGCAATAACAGATTTCCCCATTCATTCCCGCGTTACCTCATTTGCCAACAGTAACATTGAGCTCTTAGACGCAGGCTAAATAAATTTTATCCCTAAAGATTCAAAGCATTAGACCAAATTATTTAACTGTTGATGGAATTAAGTCACGTTCAAACCTGAGTTTAAACTTAATTGGATAGACCAGAGGCCACGATTTTGCTGGTATACTCAATCGCAAAAAAGATGCGGCTTGCATCATTTAGGGCAAAAGACATTTTAATATGTCTATAAAACAATAGGTTAAAATGAAACTACTCAAACCCTTATTCGATAATAACCGCCGTTGGGCCGGACGCATCAGTCAAGAACACCCTGATTTTTTTGAACAACTGGCAAAACAGCAAAACCCTGAATATCTCTGGATTGGTTGTTCCGACAGCCGAGTTCCTTCTAACCAAATCATCGATTTAATGCCTGGCGAAGTCTTTGTTCACCGCAATATAGCCAATATGGTGATCCATACCGATCTTAACTGCCTGTCAGTACTGCAATACGCCATCGATGTGCTTAAAGTGAAACATATTATGGTCGTCGGTCACTACGGCTGCGGTGGTGTACGTGCCGCAATGGGTAATCAGCGATTGGGTTTGATTGATAACTGGCTCGGCCATTTGCGCGATGTCTATCGCCTACATCATGATGAATTAATGCAAATGGATGAAGCCAAACGTTTTGATCGCCTGTGTGAGCTCAATGTGATTGAACAGGTTTCCAATGTCACCAGTAGTACTATCGTGCAAGAAGCCTGGTCTCGCGGCCAAGAACTGGCTGTACATGGGTGGATTTACGGTATCGATAATGGTCTATTAACGGATCTTGATGTTACGGTAGACCGTGCACAAGTCGTGTAAGTCTTTCGTCGTATTATATGCCATTAACGGCCCAACTGACGCCACAAAAACCTGCCACTGTGCAGGTTTTTGGTTTTACGCCCTAAAGGCAAATACTCACTATTCATTTACGAGAAATAACCAAAATCTATCTCAAGGAGACCATTTCACTTCATCGCGTTAGACAACATTTATCATTTCATTCATCTAGTCTTGCTAAGTGAGCAAAAACTAAGCGCGAAATCTCAACATGACCTTATTTTCATCAAGAAAACATCGCAAGGGATCTTTAGCCCAGTTATAATCCGCCAGTTAATTGCAGCGCGACCATGCGCCACAAATTCTAAGGAGATACCTTCCATGCCCGGTTTTGAATTATTTGGTCCAGAAGAAAAACAAGAAGTTGCCGATGTGATGGAGCACGGCTTTACCTTCCGTTATAACTTCGACCATATGCGTAATGATCGCTGGAAGACTCGCGATATGGAGCAACTGCTCTGCGAGAAAATGAATGTTAAGCATGCTCATCTGTTATCAAGCGGTACCGCCGCGCTCCAAACGGCGATGATGGCCGCAGGCATTGGCGCTGGCGATGAAGTTATCGTGCCACCTTTTACCTTTGTTGCGTCTGTAGAAGCGATTTTCATGGCCGGTGCAGTACCGATTTTTGCCGAAATCGACGAAACACTGTGTTTATCACCAGAAGGCATTGAAGCGGCAATTACTCCACGTACTAAAGCGGTAAACTTAGTACACATGTGTGGCTCTATGGCCAAGATGGACGAAATCAAAGCCATTTGTAAAAAGCACAACTTAGTATTGTTAGAAGATGCTTGCCAAGCCATTGGCGGCAGCTACAAGGGCCAAGCCCTTGGTACTATCGGTGATGTCGGTTGTTACTCTTTCGATTCTGTTAAAACCATCACCTGTGGTGAAGGTGGCGCGGTGATCACCAATAACACCGAAATTTACGATAACGCCCACCAGTTCTCCGATCACGGCCATGACCATATTGGTAAAGACCGTGGCGCCGAGTCACACCCGATTATGGGTCTGAATTTCCGTATCTCTGAAATGAATGCGGCCTTAGGTTTAGCCCAGTTACGTAAACTCGATACCATTATCGATATTCAACGTAAAAACAAAAAAGCCATTAAAGAAGCTATGGCGAGCATTCCTGAAGTCAGCTTCCGTGAAATCCCCGATCCAGAGGGTGATTCAGCCGGCTTCTTAAGCTTTATGTTACCAACAGAAGCCCGTACCCAAGAGATCAGCAAGAAATTAGCTGCAAATGGTGTAGATGGCTGCTTCTACTGGTACGTGAACAACTGGCATTATCTGAAAAACTGGAAACACATTCAGGAGCTTAAGGCCCCTGCTGCGTTACCAATCACATTAATTGCCGACCGACCTGACTATACTCAAATTTCTGTGCCGAAATCTGATGCCATTATGAGCCGCACTATTTCTATGCTCATTAAATTGTCTTGGACCGATGCTCAGATTGCCGAGCGTATTGAAAACATTAAGAAAGCATTTGCCCAATAATTAAACGGGAGTTTTTGCAATGAGTTTTAAAAATTTTAAAGTAGTTGAAAAGATGATCTTCGGTCGTGGCTCTTTCGCTCAGTTAGACGACGTCTTAGCTGCACAGCGTAAAACCGACGATGACTTCGTGGTATTTTTAGTCGATGACGTTCACCAAGGCAAACCACTCGAAGCACGCATCCCAGTCAAAGGCCAAGACTTACTGATTTGGGTTAACGTTGATGAAGAGCCAAGCACAATTCAAATCGATGCCCTGACCGAACAAGTTCAAGCTTTCAATAGCAAACTGCCAGTGAGCGTCGTTGGTTTAGGTGGCGGTTCAACCATGGACGTAGCGAAAGCGGTATCGCTGATGCTGACCAACCCAGGCGGCTCAGCCATGTACCAAGGTTGGGATTTAATCAAAAACCCAGCGGTTCACCACATTGGTATTCCAACGATTTCAGGTACCGGCGCCGAAGCGTCACGCACCGCAGTATTATGTGGTCCAGTGCGTAAGTTAGGCCTGAACTCAGATTACACAGTGTTCGATCAAATCATCATGGATTCTGAGTTAATCGATGGTGTTGAGACTGACCAATGGTTCTACACCGGTATGGATTGCTATATCCACTGTGTGGAATCCTTAGAAGGTACCTTCTTAAACGAATTCTCTAAAGCCTATGCCGAAAAAGCCATGGAGCTTTGCCGCCAAGTGTACTTAGAAGATCACCCAGAAAAAGACGACAAGCTGATGATGGCGTCATTTATGGGCGGTATGAGTATCGCTTACAGCCAAGTAGGTGCATGCCACGCGGTATCCTATGGTCTGTCTTACATCCTCGGCTACCATCATGGTATCGGTAACTGTATCGCCTTTGACGTGTTAGAAGAATTCTACCCAGAAGGCGTGGCAGAGTTCCGTCAGATGATGAAGAAACACAACATCACCCTGCCGAAGAACATCTGTAAAGATCTACCAGATGAAACCATCGCGAAAATGGTTGCCGTGACTAAGAGCATGGGTCCATTATGGGCAAACGTGTACGGCCCAACATGGGAAGAGAAAGTCACTGACGAAATGTTGACTGCCCTGTTCCGTCGCATTTAAGCTCTCAAGCAGATGACAAGGGCTCATGGTGAGCCCTTTTGTCTATCTACACTGCATATCTTTGATAAAATAGGATAATTTAATGAATGTCACTCTGTTAATCCCGGCGCGTTATGGTTCAAGCCGCTTCCCGGGCAAACCTTTAGCCCCGATTAACGGCAAGCCGATGATCCAACACGTGTATGAACGCGCGTCGTTAGCCAAAGGCCTCACCAATATTTACGTTGCAACCGATGATGAGCGTATTAAAAGCGCCGTCGAAGGCTTCGGTGGCAAAGTGGTCATGACCAGCCCTGATGCGGCATCGGGCACAGACCGTATCAATGATGCGATTAACCAATTAGGTTTAAAGGATGACGATCTGGTCATCAACCTTCAGGGCGACCAACCCTTAATCGACCCAACCTCCATTGAGCAAGTGATCAGCCTCTTCGAACGTCACCCAGGCGAGTTTGAAATGGCGACCCTCGGCTATGAAATTGTCAACAAGGCCGAACTTGACGATCCTATGCATGTGAAGATGGTGTTCGATAACGACTATTACGCGCTGTATTTCTCCCGCGCCCGCATTCCCTTCGGTCGCGATACCAAAGATTATCCAGTTTACAAGCACTTAGGCGTGTATGCTTACACCCGCAGATTTGTGCAAGCCTTTGCAGCCCTGCCATTAGGCCGCCTTGAAGATCTTGAAAAGTTAGAGCAGCTACGCGCCCTAGAACATGGCCATAAGATCAAAGTTGCCATCAGTGCCTTCGACTCAATCGAAGTTGACACGCCAGAAGATATTCGTAAGTGTGAGCAGCGTTTAGCCGTTGATTAATCAGGGTGTTGCTCAATAAGGAGTTGTTATGTCGAGCTTAGAAGTGTGGATCATTATAATTTTGGTGGTAGGTGTGATTGCCAGCAATCTTGCCGCACTGAAATACAGTGCAAAATTCAAACTGCCACAGTTTGGTCAGCACGATAAAGAGAAACAACTAAAATCCGACATGACTCAGCCTCCACACGAAGCCGATGGTAACGAAACGCAAACTCCAGATAAGTCTTCGAATCAGTCCAAATAAACTAAGATTAGCATTCATCTTGATCTCCCCTCACAAAAAGGCGCATCGGCGCCTTTTTGCATTTCTTACCATCCCTTTAAATCGTAGTTCAGATTTTGTAACAAACTCAAGTGATTCATCCATAAACTAGCGGTTAGCACAAAGCTACAATTAACATTCGCGCATAAAAAAACCAGCCGAAGCTGGTTTTTTATGTATTAAGTCACGTATTAAGCAATCAGGATAAAGCCAAAGAATGCAATAACCGCGGCAATTAGCGCATAAGGTAGTTGAGTCACAGCATGGCTTACTAAGTTACAACCCGAGCCTTGGGCAGCTAAAACGGTTGAATCAGAGTAGAAACACGCTTGGCTACCAAAAGAAGAAGCCGACAACAGCGCACCAATCACTAATGGAATATCCGCACCCACCGATTGCGCCAGTGGCATCACAATTGGGATGGTTACTGCAAAAATTCCCCAACTAGAACCCGTCGCAAAGGCCAAAATCGCCATTGATAGGAATACCACGGCAGGTAACAGCTTAGGCGTCATAAATGGGCTTAAAGATTCAATCACGTACTGTGGCAGTAATAGCGCATCACACACATCTTTAAACACAAATGCCGCAATTACGGTACCAATAGCAGGCAACATGCTCTTAAAACCATCAATCATTTGATCCATCATTTCTGAGAGAGGCATCAAACGCTGAACTGCATAGTAAGGGAGCGTGATAACCAGCGTCGCTAATAACCCTTTCCACACGTCGATATCAAAATAAACGGTAAAAGCAACCAGTAATAAAATTGGCACTAAAAAGTTATGCAATTTGCCTTGATTGTCAGCATGCTTAAACTCTTCTTCAATTGCCGCGATGGCATATTCATCAGAGGTTTGCACTTGGTCTAAATCGACTTGCGCTTCAGCGGGCTCGCCTTTTGCTGCGCGCAACTCGGCTTTTTTCATCGGGCCAATAGCAGGTACCACGCCCAATGCAACCAGTAATACCATCGCGACGGCTAACCAAGCATAAAGCATATAGGGTATAGCTTGCATGTAGACGCTAATGCCCTGACCTTCAGCGGCCACCCCGTTATCGACCAGTAAGCCACCAAAAAACACCGCCCACGTGGAGAGCGGCACTAATACACACACAGGAGCCGCTGTGGAATCCACCACATAAGCCAGCATTTCGCGGGAGACTTTAAACTTATCCGTTACACGCTTCATGGTTTCACCCACAGTTAGCGCATTCAGATAGTCATCAATAAAAATCACAATCCCCAGAATAAAGGTCATAAACAGGGAAGATCTTGGCCCTTTTGCAAATTTCAATGCATTTCGACCAAATGCCAAAGCACCGCCAGTACGTACTAACAGTGCAATCAAAGCACCAAAACAGCCACACACCAAAATCAACCAACCGATAGTTTCATCGGCCATGACTTTTAATGAAGTACTTGCAAAATTATTTAAAACTTGCGTTGGATCAAGTAACAAAAAACCCGTTACCGCACCAATGATCAAAGATAAAATGGGGCGGCGTAACCAAACGGCCAACACCAATACCACCAAAGGTGGAATAAGACTTAACGCTGTCGGTTCAGACATGCACTTAGGTCCTCTAAATAAGTCGCCTAAAAGGCAAAAGTTTTTAGAACAGCGCCTGAAATCACCTCGATAACGGACGCCAATATTGCTGCTTCATGATGACTAACTCCGCTGATAAAACCTGCTAAAAGCTTGTTATCTTAGGTGCCCTGCCGAAAACATCGCGCAGAAAATAAAGCGCATCGAATATCGAGTCAACTATAAATTTATGCTAGCGCTAAATAATTTTTCATCTTGAATTAAAAAACGATTTATCAACTTGATTTTAAACAAAATAACTAGAGTGTGATGAATTTTTTATTTCAACCTAAATGCTTAATAAGCATTCAGTTAATCTGCCTAAATATCGAAAAATTACCGAATGCAGGATAATGCGACATTAACTTAAATCAACTCTGATAAATCAGCAGTTAAGCAAACACTGATTAACATTTTTACTAACATCTTGCCCCTAGGGTAATGTGGTTGTAGTAAAACAGAGTGCATGAGCCAATGCAGCCTAATTGATAGGTACAAAGGCTAACCCCATAACAAGATGCAGTATAAAAAATCAAAATTAGACACAATAACGGCACATATAACTTGTATGAATTTATTTAATGCCAGGTTAAAGCATATTTAACTGGTACGTTTAATAAAAAAACATGGTATTTGTGCTCAATGCCCCTTCCTTAAATCAGATAATTTCGTTATGGTGCACAAACTTAAGCCAAAATTAACTGCATGTTTCGAGGTGTAAATGCGCCCTATCATCAAATCCAATAAGCTGGATACTGTTTGCTACGACATCCGCGGCCCAGTGCACAAGGAAGCCAGACGTTTAGAAGACGAAGGACACAGGATCCTCAAACTCAATATTGGTAACCCAGCTCCCTTCGGTTTTGAAGCACCCGAAGAAATTGTGCGCGATGTGATCCTTAATCTCCCGAGTGCCCAGGGCTACTGTGAATCAAAAGGATTATTCTCAGCCCGCAAGGCGATCGTGCAGCATTATCAAGCGCAGGGTATCTATGGCGTTGATATCGAAGATGTCTATATTGGTAACGGCGTGTCAGAACTGATTATGATGGCCATGCAGGGCTTATTGAACACCGCTGATGAAGTACTGATCCCTTCGCCCGATTACCCACTGTGGACGGCCGCAGCTAACTTAGCCGGCGGTAAAGCCGTACATTATCGCTGTGATGAAGAAGCGGATTGGTTTCCCGATCTTGATGATATTAAGAGCAAAATATCTTCTCGCACCCGTGGTATTGTACTGATCAACCCGAATAATCCTACGGGTGCGGTTTACAGCAAAGAATTACTGCTGCAAGTTATCGAGCTTTGCCGTGAACACAACCTGATTTTATTTGCTGATGAAATTTACGACAAAATTTTATACGACGAAGCCAAGCATATTCCTGCGGCTAGTCTGTCGGACGATATTTTAACGGTTACCTTCAATGGGCTATCTAAGGCTTATCGCGCTGCGGGCTTTCGTGTTGGTTGGATGATGTTGTCTGGTAATCTTAAGGCTGCAAAGAGTTATATCGAAGGGTTAGAGATGCTCTCTTCGATGCGCCTGTGTGCCAACGTGCCCAATCAACATGCGATTCAAACCGCACTCGGTGGCTATCAAAGTATTAACGAGCTGATACTGCCTAATGGCCGCCTCACAGTCCAAAGAGATGCATGTTACGAGCTGTTGAATCAAATCCCAGGCGTGAGCGTGAAAAAGCCTAAGGGCGCACTCTATGCTTTCCCCAAATTGGATATGAAAAAGTTCAATCTCAGGGATGATGAGCGCCTAGTACTCGATTTATTAAGGGATAAAAAAATCCTATTAGTGCACGGCACGGCCTTTAATTGGCCGGAACCTGATCATCTCCGTGTGGTGTTTTTACCCTATAAAGAAGATCTGACGAAGGCATTAACTGAATTTGGTAACTTCCTGGAAGCCTATAAACAATAAATGGGTTTAAGCATCACGGTTACTTAGCAAACCTAGGCAATAAAGCGATCAACAAGATCGCTTTATTTTTGTATTTGTTCTGTAAATCCTGCCATTATTTCACTCACTTATCCTTGCGATAAGTGTTAGGCTTACGCTCAATAGCCGTACTTGCACTTTGCTTTTCACTTATCTTCAGAGTCGAGTGACGCGCCTTTTAGCCTTCATTTAAAGGAGCCTTATGAGTCATTTATTTGCCCACCTTGCCAGAATGAAACTTATCCAGCGCTGGCCTTTAATGTACAACGTGCGCACCGAAAACGTTCAGGAACACTCTCTGCAAGTCGCCATGGTGGCACACGCCTTAGTCATCATCAGTAATAAGAAATTTGGCACGACTCTCGATGCCCATCAAGCAACCAGTTTGGCCATATTCCATGATGCCAGTGAGATCTTAACTGGCGATTTACCCACCCCGGTGAAGTATTTCAATAAAGAAATTGAAGCCGAGTATAAAAAAATTGAAGCCATTGCCGAACAGCGCATGCTCGATATGGTACCTGATGAATTTAAAGAGGATTATCGCAGCCTGTTTATCAGCGATAACGCCGATCCAATCTACAAAGCCATAGTTAAATCAGCCGATACCCTGTGTGCTTACCTGAAGTGTTTAGAGGAAAATCGCGCTGGCAATACTGAATTTAACACCGCACGAAAACGCCTCGAAGCCATGCTCGAGTCCAATCCTAATCCTGCCGTGAAATATTTTATGGATTGCTTTGTACCCAGTTTTACCTTGAATTTAGACGAAATAAACAAGATGCTCTGATGTACCACTCCCGCTAGGAATGCATATGACCTCAAGTGTTTGGCAAGAACGCCGCCATGGTGAAGATAAACAAAGACGTAATGATCATCGCAGCCCATACCAAAGGGACAGGGCGCGGATCCTCCACTCTGCTGCATTTCGTCGCCTGCAAGCAAAAACCCAAGTGCTTGGTGTGGGGATGAATGACTTCTATCGCACGCGCTTAACCCACTCATTAGAAGTCTCACAAATCGGCACGGGGATCGCCGCTCAGCTGAGCCGTAAATATCCCGAGCATAAGCCCTTATTAGACTCAATGAGTTTGCTGGAATCCTTATGCCTTGCCCATGATATTGGCCATCCGCCCTTTGGTCATGGTGGTGAAGTTGCCCTTAACTATATGATGCGCCACCACGGAGGCTTTGAAGGCAATGGCCAGACATTTCGTATTCTCTCTAAACTCGAGCCCTACACCTTAGATTTTGGGATGAATCTGTGCCGCAGAACCATGTTAGGGATTTTAAAATATCCCGCACCACAATCGCACTTGTTTGTCGCAGGCAATCATCCTGAAATCACCAACCACAGACAGCTTAAACCGTCACAATGGCCGCCTGTTAAAGGCATATTCGCCGATGATAATGACATCTTCGACTGGGTGCTTGAGCCATTATCTGCGGCAGATAGAACTCGCTTTACCTCAGTCCAACCAAGTGTTCAGCCCAACTACCCGCACCTGCGTACCCAATATAAATCCTTCGATTGTTCCATCATGGAGCTGGCGGACGATATTGCCTATGC
Source organism: Shewanella sp. POL2 (assembly GCF_000282755.1). Lineage (NCBI taxonomy): Bacteria > Pseudomonadati > Pseudomonadota > Gammaproteobacteria > Alteromonadales > Shewanellaceae > Shewanella > Shewanella sp. POL2. The sequence continues at coordinate 190 of NZ_AKZL01000083.1, read as the reverse complement.
AGTACATGATCTTGAAGATGCCATCGTCATGGGGATAGTAACGGCATCACAATGGCAGCAGGATGTGGCGCCAACATTTGAGCACAGTAATGATCTCTGGATCCGCCAAGAATTGACCGATATCGGTACTAAACTGTTCTCCCACGAGCATCATCTGCGAAAAGATGCCATAGGTACTTTAGTGAATGGC
>NZ_AKZL01000082.1:0-19735 GCF_000282755.1 Shewanella sp. POL2 | reverse complement strand
GCTGAACGTAGGTGCAATGCTGTTAGCCTTCGTTGGTTTGATCGCTATGATCAACGGCATCATCGGTGGTGTAGGTGGTTGGTTTGGTGTTGAAGGTTTAACACTGGAACTGATCCTTGGCTATGTGTTCATGCCTTTAGCATTCCTTATCGGTGTGCCTTGGAATGAAGCATTAGTTGCTGGTTCTTTCATTGGTCAAAAGATCATTGTTAACGAATTCGTAGCTTACCTGAACTTTGCTCCATACTTAAAAGACATCGCTGATGGCGGTATGGTTGTGGCTGAGACTGGCTTAGCTATGACCGACAGAACCAAAGCGATTGTTTCGTTTGCACTGTGTGGTTTTGCGAACTTGTCTTCTATCGCAATTCTGTTGGGTGGTTTAGGTGCTATGGCTCCTAACCGTCGTCACGATTTAGCTAAAATGGGTATTCGTGCGGTTATCGCAGGCTCGTTAGCTAACTTAATGAGTGCAACAATTGCGGGTCTGTTCTTAGCTATCTAAGCGCAGAAACGTTGGGGAAGAGATTCCCTACTAACTAGGTCCTGACCATGCAGGGCAGGACCTAAGTTAATTCAACCATTTTCCAGTAGTGATTCCTGTAGTGAATAGTTTCTCCGATTGTATAGGTCAGATTACAACTAAACTTTAGCTGTGATGCTGTCTTACGGTCGTGACGTACGGTTAAGTTAATTAGTCGTAAACAATAAGTCGCGACTTTGTTCACAATTAAGAATTTTGTGTTCGTGATTTTACGCAAGATTATTGAGATTTTTTTTAATCGAGGTAAAATGCGAGCGCCACAAAAAGAACGCTACCCTAGACGGTAGCAACCAAAATAATGGGGTTGATGATGAAAAACGTTAAAACTTTAGCTTTAGCCGCTACAGCAGTAGCTGCAATCTCTGGCAACGCATTTGCTGCAGACCGTTCAGACCTTCACGGTTCTGACTACAAGTGGATGCAGTTCAACGCTATGTACTCTATCGGTGAAAAACCGGAGAATCCAGCGTCTGGCGACCAACATAACTACTTAGAAATGGAGTTTGGCGGTCGTTCTGGTGTATTCGATCTCTATGGTTATGTTGACGTATTCAACTTAGCGAATGAAAGCTCAAACCATGGTGACAAGAATCCTGGTACAGGTAAAAGCAAGCTGTTTATGAAGTTTGCACCACGTGTATCTATTGATGCATTAACGGGTAAAGACTTATCTTTCGGACCAGTACAAGAAGTTTACTTCTCTACTCTGTTCAATTGGGACGGATTAATCGGTGGCGATGCTAACGGCCAAAATGTTGGTGTTAACTCTACTTTCTGGGGTGTTGGTGCTGACGTAAACGTGCCTTGGTTAGGCAAAACAGGTATGAACCTGTACGCTTACTACGACATGAACGCGAAAGAGTGGAACGGTTACCAATTCTCTGCTAACTGGTTCAAGCCTTTCTACTTCTTCGACAACAAGAGCTTCCTGTCATTCCAAGGTTACATCGATTATCAATTCGGTGCTGACGCAACTGATGACTTGTACGTACCTAAAACTTCTAACGGTGGTAACATCTTCTTCGGTCTATACTGGCACTCAGATCGTTACGCTCTGGGCTATGGCCTGAAAGGCTTCAAAGACGTTTATTTGTTAGAAGATAAAGGTGGTTTAGTTGGCCTAGAATCAACAGGTTGGTCACACTATCTGTCTGCTACTTACAAGTTTTAATTTCTTGTAAGAGCCGTTGGAGCCGCCGTGGCGGCTCCATCTTTTATGTGTCATGAATCTTTATCTAAACCCATTTATAATTTGAGCAGTGCGTTTATATAAAGGTTTGTGTTTTTCTCGCGCTAAAACGGATTTTTCGCGGAAAAGTAGGAACAAGACATTATTCGTATCCTCTCTTCCGGTCTTCAAGGATTCAAGTCGTGATCACTTATAGTCAATTTAAGTGTCAGGATGCCTAGTTATGTATAGGCAAGATTGAATACCTAATAAATATGTAATTTGCCCTACACAAATTACTCGGCATCGCCTGAAGGCCCGGCCATATAAAAATAATCAAAATAATGCCACCTCTAAGCGTTGCTTATAAGCGACTGATTTCTGTTTATTTGTTTTTTCTTTTGGAGAGCTATTATGACTGATTTAAAAAAAGCAGCACAACGCGCCATCGAACTTATGGATTTAACCACCTTAAATGATGACGATACCGATCAGAAGGTGATCGACCTGTGTCACAAAGCGGTAACGCCAGCGGGTAATACTGCTGCCATCTGTATTTATCCTCGTTTCATTCCCATCGCACGTAAGACCCTCGATGAATTGGGCGCCGAAGACATTCAAATCGCGACAGTAACCAACTTCCCACACGGTAACGACGATATCGCTATCGCGGTATTAGAAACCCGTGCAGCGGTTGCCTATGGCGCCGATGAAGTGGACGTGGTATTTCCATACCGCGCGCTGATGGAAGGCAATGAAACAGTCGGCTATGAGTTAGTCAAAGCCTGTAAAGAAGCCTGTGGCGAAGTATTGCTGAAAGTCATCATTGAATCGGGTGTATTAGCCGATCCTGCGCTTATTCGCCGCGCCTCTGAACTGTCTATCGATGCCGGGGCTGATTTTATCAAGACGTCTACCGGTAAAGTGCCTGTCAACGCGACCCTTGAAGCGGCTGAAATCATGCTGACTGTGATCAGTGAGAAGAACACCAAAGTAGGCTTTAAGCCTGCTGGCGGCGTACGTGATGCTGCTCAAGCTGCAGAGTTTTTAGGTGTGGCTGAGCGTATTCTTGGTGCGGATTGGGTCTCTCCACGTACCTTTAGATTTGGTGCTTCAAGCTTACTCAATAGCTTGTTACACACGTTAGAATTAGCCGATGCGCCTAAGCCGACTCAAGGCTATTAATCGAACATTGCATCTCGATTAATACCAAAATCGTATATCGAAACTAATTAAGTGTGACCTAAATCTAGTTGGAAACATCAAAACTTCGATAGCATGTAATTGTAATATTGCTACAGTTTTGATGTTTCATTGCAAAGCTAAATAACGGATATGTTGTATTAGTATTTAGCTTGGAGGCAGTATCATGTTTCTAGCTCAAGAAATTATACGTAAGAAACGCAATGGGTTAGCCTTAAGTACCGAAGAGATCCAGTTCTTCGTTAAGGGCATTACCACCAATGCAGTGTCGGAAGGTCAGATCGCCGCATTAGGCATGGCTGTGTATTTTAATGACATGAATATGGATGAAAGAATCGCTTTGACTACGGCAATGCGCGATTCTGGCACTGTACTCAATTGGCAATCACTTGGTCTTAATGGCCCTGTCATCGATAAACACAGTACAGGTGGTGTCGGTGATGTGATTAGTCTTATGCTCGGCCCTATGGCCGCTGCCTGCGGTGGTTATGTGCCGATGATTTCGGGTCGCGGACTCGGACATACAGGCGGTACGCTCGATAAGTTCGACGCTATTCCCGGTTATCAAACCGAACCTTCGAGTGAATTGTTCCGCAAAGTGGTTAAAGACGTTGGTGTGGCGATTATTGGCCAAACTGGTGATCTGGTCCCCGCCGATAAACGTTTCTACTCCATCCGTGACAACACTGCGACCGTCGAATCCATCTCCCTCATTACCGCCTCTATTCTCTCTAAGAAATTAGCTTGTAGTCTCGATGCATTGGCGATGGACGTTAAAGTCGGTAGCGGCGCATTTATGCCAACTTACGAAGCCTCTGAAGAGCTTGCTCGCAGCATTGCGGCGGTAGCCAATGGCGCAGGTACTAAAACGACGGCCTTACTCACCGACATGAACCAAGTATTAGCCTCATGTGCGGGTAATGCGGTTGAAGTGAAAGAAGCCATCGACTTCTTAACCGGTGCTTACCGTAATCCTCGTCTGTACGCTGTGACTATGGGTCTTTGCGCCGAGATGTTACTCCTTGGTGGCTTAGCGACCGATGAAACGGATGCCCGTGCCAAGTTAAACCGTGTACTCGATAATGGCCGTGCTGCCGAGATCTTTGGCAAGATGGTTTCAGGCCTCGGTGGCCCCGTCGATTTTGTCGAAAACTACAGTAAGTACTTACCGCAATCACAAATTATTCGCCCTGTCTTTGCGGATACCCAAGGTTATGCTTACAGCATGGATACCCGCGAACTCGGTTTAGCCGTGGTTACCTTAGGTGGTGGTCGTCGCAAACCTGGTGATGCACTCGACTACAGTGTTGGTTTGACGCAAGTCTGTGCCCTTGGCGATAAAATTGATGCTTCTACGCCGATTGCTGTGATCCACGCGCAATCTGAAGAAGCCTTTGCGCAGGCAGAAGAAGCGGTGAAAAAAGCGATTCATATCGATGAAGTCGCTCCAGAAAAAACACCTGAGATCTATGCTTATATTCGAGCTTCGGATCTTTAAGGAAGAATTATGAAACGTACAGTTATAATGATGTTGGATTCCTTTGGCGTGGGCGCTGCTGGTGACGCCGCCAAGTTTGGGGATCTAGGTTCTGACACATTTGGCCATATCGCTAAAGCGTGTGCCGAAGGTGAAGCCGATATCGGCCGTGAAGGTCCGTTAACGCTGCCAAACTTGGCCCGTTTAGGTTTGGCCCATGCGGCGATGGAAAGCACGGGGGCGTTTGCTCCAGGCTTTGCGGACAATGTTGAGTTGATTGGTGCCTATGGCCATGCTCAGGAATTAAGTTCGGGTAAAGATACCCCGAGCGGTCACTGGGAAATGGCGGGAGTACCCGTATTATTCGAATGGGGCTATTTTAGCGAGCACCAAAACTCATTCCCTAAAGAGCTGACCGATAAGATTTTGGCCCGTGCGGGACTCGATGGCTTTTTAGGTAACTGCCATGCTTCTGGTACTACTATTCTGGAAGAATTAGGCGAAGAGCACATGCGCTCTGGTAAGCCAATTTTTTACACCTCGGCAGATTCTGTATTCCAGATTGCATGCCATGAAGGCACATTTGGCTTAGAAAATTTATATCGTCTTTGCGAAATCGCCCGTGAAGAGTTAGAACCTTATAACATTGGCCGCGTGATTGCGCGTCCATTCGATGGTACTGGCCCAAGCGACTTTGCTCGTACTGGTAACCGTAAGGATTACTCCCTCGAGCCGCCAGCGAAGACAGTGTTAGATAAGTTAAAAGCCGCCGGTGGTGAAGTGGTGAGTGTGGGCAAGATTGCCGACATTTACGCTTACTGTGGCATCACCAAAAAGGTGAAGGCAAACGGTTTAGAAGCGTTATTTGATGCAACGTTAGCCGAAGTGAAATCAGCGGGTGAAAATACTATCGTATTCACTAACTTTGTTGATTTTGACTCCCACTATGGCCACCGCCGTGATGTAGCAGGTTATGCGAAAGGGCTGGAGTATTTCGACTCGCGTTTACCTGAAATGCTGGCGCTGCTGGATGAGGACGATCTGTTAATCCTCACCGCTGACCATGGTTGCGACCCAACATGGCAAGGTACGGACCATACTCGTGAATATGTGCCTGTATTGGCCTATGGCGCAGGACTGAAAGCCGGTTCACTCGGTCGCCGTAACAGTTTCGCTGATATCGGCCAATCTATCGCAAGCTACTTCAAGCTTGAGCCGATGGAATACGGTGAGTCGTTTATCTAAGTAAACGTGCAAGATCTCGATTTGGCGGCCAGCATTGGGCCGCCAGTAAACAAAGACTTAAGTCTTAATAAAATAAACAGGGGTTATTTCGATGGCAACACCACACATTAATGCTGTAGAGGGCGCATTCGCTGAGACGGTTCTGTTTCCAGGCGATCCATTACGTGCAAAATATATCGCTGAAACATTCTTAGAAAATGTTGAGCAAGTGACTGACGTTCGAAACATGCTAGGTTTTACTGGTACTTACAAAGGTAAACGTATTTCTGTTATGGGTTCAGGCATGGGTATTCCTTCATGCTCAATCTATGCAACCGAATTAATTAAAGACTACGGCGTTAAGAACCTGATCCGCGTGGGTACTTGTGGCGCGATCAGCACTGACGTTAAAGTGCGCGATGTGATCATCGGCATGGGTGCTTGTACCGATTCTCAAGTTAACCGCTTACGTTTCAAAGGCCAAGATTTCGCGGCTATCGCGAACTACGAGCTGATGAATGCCGTGATCGAGTCTGCCAAAGTTAAAGGCACTAAGATCCGTGTTGGTAACGTTTTCTCTGCCGACCTGTTCTACACTCCTGATCCACAAATGTTTGACGTGATGGAAAAAATGGGCGTGTTAGGCGTAGAAATGGAAGCCGCTGGTTTATACGGTGTTGCCCATGAATTCGGTGCCCGTGCATTGTGTGTGGTAACGGTATCTGACCATATCCGTACTGGCGAAAAAACCACTTCTGAAGAGCGTCAAACCACGTTCAACGATATGATCGTGATGACATTAGACGCTGCAATTACGCTGTAATGTGTTGCTAATGCAGTCATAAGAAAAGGGTTCGCATTGCGAACCCTTTTTATTACCCTGTCTTCTTTTAGATTAGCCTGCTAAACCGTCCTGCCAAATGTTCGATGGATAAAATCCTGTAATGCGGCGCAGACCAAAGATGCCTCAGTTTGACCTGAGACGCTTCAATTAACCCGTTGAGTCTGTGTCTAAATCGCTCGGTTGAACAGGGACTTTCTCCGTGGAGGATTTCGAGGTATTGGTCTTCACGCGGCGGACAGATTTAACCTTAGGTTTATTCGGGGTGGATACTGAGGTTTGTGGCTCTGTGGCCGACGCAGCAGCTTGCGTCGACTGCGTTTTAGACTGAGGCATAGTGTTGGATGATGATTCATCCTTTGCTCCCATCTCAGGAGCTATCTCTGGTTTTAACTCAGTTTTCAGATCAGACACTTGCTCTGGCGTTTGCTCAGACTCAGTTTTTGTTTCTGTAATGGCTTTGGCCTTCTTCACTTTAGGCTGAATACTGGCTTGATTACTGTTTTCATCCGGCACTTTAGCGTTTTCTGTGATTTTTTCTAAAGGCAAAGTATCTGTAGTTGGTTTATTTTCTTCGGTTTCTTTATTTTCTGTCGGCTTTTGAGCGGCCTCTGTATCACTCGCGATGACTTCATCCAACTGCTCATCCTGATGACCCGCAGGCTTCGATTCCTCAGCCGCTTCAGGGTTTTTTATGGCTTTATTCTTTTTAGGGTTTTTACGCAATTTGGCGCGGGTGCGGCGACGGTCAAAATCGGCGCGCTTAAAAGATAAGGCGCGGGATAGCAACATGCCGATAAGGCCGGCAACAAGCAGCATGATTTGTTGTTGCTCCATATTTAGGTTATGCGCTTCTTTGATTTCATTAAAAAATAGTTTGGTATCGAGCCTAACCTCGACATAACCTAAATTCTTGCCATCCTGAGTCACGGGTTCAACATAGGGCGGATATTTGCTCAGTAGCAGACTCATTTCTTCTGATTCGGGATCTAAGGCATCTTTAGTCAGGCTTTGAGCAAAGGCTAAGCGTATTCCTTGATCGCTAAATATTGCAGCCGACATCACCTTAGGATCTTCAACTAGGGCGCTGGCGAGCCACTGGAGTTGCTCATCATTTTGTAATTGTAGGGCGGGCGCCGCGCTATAGGCCGTTTGCTGCACCAGTAATCTGGCCATCTTTTGCGTTTGGGACTTTAGAAGCAGCTGACCTTGTAGTAGGCTTGTTTGCCACAATTGCACTAAGCCGACCATCAAGGTCAAGGCGATGGCGATTTGGAGCAGTCTACTGATTTTATGGCTTTTCTTTAGCCCTTTAAGATATAACACTTTGACCCTTAATAATGAGAGCGCTTGCCTAATCATAATTGATTCTGCGTGAGCCCGATAGTTGGAGAACACGAGTCCTATGGAAAGCTTGAACCAAAATCCGCTGTTTGTATGGATAGCAGCTAACCCTTTACCTCGTTTTGAATATCAGGGGCTCAGTTTCGAGGCTTATCAGGAATCGTCTACGCGGCCATCCTTGAGTGTATTTGCTATGCGTCTGATTTACGAAGATTTAAGTCTTGAAGACTCTCTTGCGACTTGGATTGTTTCTCTGGCTGAAAGTCTCAAATTAACCACGCTCTCCATCGCACCTATTCGTCGTCAAGTGGCACTGCATTGCGTCGAATTAGCGCTGCCTGTAGAACCCAGTGCTGAATTGTTAGCAACCTGTCCATCTCAGGTGGAGTTACATTTAATTCACGGCCCATTACCTAAACTGAGCGAGCCCGGTTTACTGGTGATGGACATGGATTCTACCGCGATCCAAATTGAATGTATCGATGAACTTGCCGCGATGGCTGGGGTCGGCGAGCAAGTGGCGGCGATCACTGAGCGCGCGATGCAGGGGGAGCTCGATTTTGAGCAGAGTCTGCGCCAAAGGGTTGCCCAGCTTCAGGGCGCCGATGCCAAGATTATTCAAACCTTGTGTGACACTTTGCCATTGATGCCGGGTCTTGAGGCCATGTTGACCGAGCTTAAGTCGCATCATTGGCGCCTCGTTGTGGCTTCAGGAGGCTTCACGCCGTTTGTTGGCCACTTAAAACAGCTGCTGAATTTAGATGCGGCCTTTGCCAATGAATTAGTCATAACGGACGGTCAGCTGGCGGGAGCCGTCACCGGAAAAGTCGTCGATGCCCAGTTTAAGGCCGATGTGGTCAACCGTTGTAGCCAAGACTGGCAAATCCCAGTGGGGCAACGTGTGGCGATAGGTGATGGTGCTAACGATATTCCTATGGTGCAGGCGGCTGACTTTGGGATTGCCTTCCATGCCAAGCCCAAACTTGCCGCCGCAGCAGATGCTCGGATCCGTAGTTTGGACCTTAGAGTATTGCCTTATCTATTGCAGTTTTAAATAAGTGTCTCAGTCGATTATGTGGTGACATTAGAGTAATGACTCTTGTTTTTTGAGGCTTAACTGGTAGTTTAGTGTTCATTAATGGACTACCAGTGACTGATTTTGACTTCAACTCCAGATGAGCATTCTGCTCAAACATTTTCACAAACCTCCCTCTATCTTCCTTATCGGGATGGACAGTTACACCTGCGCCAGTTGTTGCCAACTACTGCTGATTTTTCTAAACCGCCGATCCTGATGTTGCATGGCGCTATGTCAAATGGCCGAGTTTTTTACAGCCAGAGCGGTCGTGGTTTGGGATGTTTTCTTGCTAAGGCGGGTTTTGTGGTTTATGTGCTCGATACCGCTGGACGAGGATTAAGTTTACCAAAAATCAGTCGAGATTTTACCTTAGGACAAGGTGAGGTGATCCGTGAGCAATTGCCATTAGTACAGCAGTCTATTTTGAATATTCATAATCAGGCCTGTCAGGAACAGGGGAAAATATCCCCCTCACGTGTGCATTGGTGCGCCCATTCCTGGGGCGGAGTGTTGATGGCGAGCGCCTTAGCGCGTTACCCTGAACTGCAGCAAAGTGTGCGTTCACTACTCACCTTCGGCAGTAAACGCACTATTCGCGTCAAATCTTTCAAAAAATGGTTGATGGTCGATGTGTTTTGGAATCGCCTTGCACCAAGTTTAGCGGTTGGGCAGGGATATCTCGCCGCCGATAAACTGCGTGTCGGTATGGATAACGAGAGTCGGGCATCATTGAATCAAAGTATTGATTGGGTGCGAGGTGAGTGGCGCGATCACGATGACGGTTTTGATTATGCCAAGGCGGCGAAGGCAGCCAACTGGCCCGTCGCTTGGTTTATAGCGGGGCAAAACGATACTGTGCTTGGGCATCCTGAAGATGTCGCCGATATGATCTCTGAGTGTGGCTTTCGCCAAGTGAAATTCACTTTGCTCTCAAAGGCGAATGGCTTTAAACACGACTATGGCCATGCGGATATGCTGACTCATCTGGATGCGATGAGTGACCATTTTCCGCTGATCCGCGATTGGTATTTAGGCTTTGAACTCGCGGTATTAAAAGACGAGGAATAAGTTAGGCCTGTTTATGTAACACTGGGTATCTTAATTCCACTTCTTGGGTGATATCCAGCAATTCACCTACACCGATAATACGCCAGAGCTGATCTTCAAGTTGTTTTGCCCTGTGATTTGCATGGATATTGATATATTCCAATTCGCGGCGCAGATATCCCATATCCGGTTTTTCGGTGGCTCCTCGGTAAATTCGCAGTGCCATAAAACGTCCAGCCAATTTACTTTGGGTGATAAACGCGACTTTAGCTTGAGCATCACCGACTTCAATAGCGGGTATACATTTTAAATGGAATCGGCCGCGGGACTGACGCGTCAGTTGAATAAAGACTTCAATAAAATCCATATCCTGCTGGGGTTTCATTTGGCGGATGGGGTCGAGAATATCCCGTTTAAAAAAGCCATCCTTGAGCAACGGAGCGAGGTTATATTGCAACGTATCTGAAGAACCCGCGGCAAAAATATCACTAATTTCATCATGTTCAGTACTGACGCCTAAGCAAGCCACTTGTGCTGATTTAGTCGTTTTTTCAACGAAGTAGGGTACAGAATGGAGTTCGCGTAATAGGATATTTTTAAGTCCATCAGCAAGCTCGTTTGCTTCACTATTATTTTCAGTGAGTTGTTCTAGCTTTTCTTTATTGTGGGCGATTAATTTGTTTAAAAACTCGACACCGACATGGGGCGTATGGCCCATGACAGCGGCTAAATGTAACGTGACGCCATTCTTACGGGTTCGAACTAAGCGGTAGGGTAAATTCTCGAGTTGAGTTTTGCCGGCAATGGTTTGCAGTTTAGGTAAACTGATCATTAAGGGTTTATTGGTTACAAACGCCGTGGGATTGTCGAGCGTGAGCTGCATGCCACGACCTGAGATATCTAAGGTGATTCCTGTTGCTTTTAGGCCACCCTGCGAGACATTGACTAAGGTTTTAAAGGCGAAGCGTGCTTCCTGCCGCCGCTCACTAAATTGCATTGCAATCGGTTTGATTTGGTGGGTGCTGAGCCGTTGCTGGCCGAAAGCTTTTAGGGCATTGGCATTGCTATCATCCTGCCAGGCTTTATAGGTCGCTCTTTCATCCTCATTGGTCAGATCAATGAGTTGTAGCATATGGCTAAACAGCGCTAACTGTTGTTCGACCAACGGACTATATTTGGCATCATCTCCCGGTAATGTCGCTCGGCGATAGCCTTTAGCATGGTAAATTTTATCTGGAACCAGTTTGAAAATACGCCAGCTTGGTTTGGTTGAAGCAAAACCTAAAAACAATGATACCAAGCCCTTAACTTTTAATTCGGCTAAGGTTGCCGAATAAAAATACAAGCAGCCTTGGGCGTTGTAGGTAAACGTAAAAAATAACCCATAGTCAGGATTTTCGGGATGGCTAAGTAGCGCAGAAAGCCGTGCTGATGTCAGCATTGCTGGTAACTGGCTGATATCGTTCTCATCTTGAAAATAATGCACTATCTGCTGATTATCTCGACTCAGCAGCATATGGCTAATTGATTGGGTTTGTTGATTCAAAAATAACGGTAAATGTGGCAAATGCGGCAGATAATGACGCTCGAATCCAAGGCCGGATGCGGTTACTAATACGTCATTAACATCGAGTTTATAACGGAGTTTATAGCCTCGAATCAAATTGCCCAGCATTTCGCCTAGCGCATCAGTGCCACCAATACGCTTCAATCTTAACCAAATAAATTCACCATTAGTTTGGCTATCAACAATGTGGTAATCGACTCCAAGTTGTAGATCGGGGTAATAATATTCTTCACTTAGCTCGAGAAGCTTTACCTTTAGCGGTTTATCGAGGTCAAAAGGATGATTCGCCGCCAAGCGAATGCGCGCACCACCAATGGATAAATCAACGGTGATCCCCGGCATTTCAGGTCTGCCAGGTTGGGAAACGGCAATGCGGATACTGTAATTCATCCGCTCTTCAGTGCGATTAAAATAACTGCCGAGTACAACGCCTGGCACCATAAAGGGTTCGAGTTCGACGGTATCGCTTTGTTGTGTCACCTGGCGTAATTTTTGTCGTCGAAGTTGATGGGCGGCGATGACGTATTCATATACGCCTAAAGTGTATTTGTTACGGTATAAGGACATGGCCTCTTGCAGGCTATGTTTAGCTGGCTCATCGAGAAAATGGCGCTGCTGACCCAGCATGACTTCACTACAGGGCAACTCTGACTTATCCCTAAGGTCAATAATCCGCGTGCAGGGCGAGGCTAAACGATTCAACTCCATTTTTAATAAAAAACGGGTGGAATTGTTTTCATCGACAGTCAGCTGCTGGAAAATCTCCTGGAAGTTAGGTTCCATGAGCAGCGGCTTGAGTTGTTCTATGAGTGCACTATGGTTATCTAAACTCATGTAGTGGTCTTTTCTAATGCTGATTTTATGCGTGCTGTGTTAGTCTAATGTCGGCAGTATTCACAGTTACTTAAATTGATTTTATACAGATTTTAATAAGTTATGGCAAAGAATAAAACCGCGTACGTGTGCAATGAGTGTGGACAGGATTTTCCCCGTTGGCAAGGGCAATGCAGTGCTTGTCACGAGTGGAATACGATAACTGAAGTGCGCTTAGGTGCCGCCTCGCCCGGACGGGGGACTCAGTTTGCCGGTTACGCTGGTGCAGGCAGTAGCGAAGTCAAAACCTTAGACCAAATTGATCTCAATGCCTTGCCACGTATAGTGAGCCACTTTGGTGAACTCGACCGGGTACTTGGAGGCGGCATTGTGCCTGGATCGGCGATTTTGATTGGCGGTCATCCCGGAGCTGGTAAGAGTACTTTGCTGCTTCAGACCCTATGCCATTTAGCCGAGAAAATGCCCGCGCTTTATGTTACTGGGGAAGAATCGCTCCAGCAGGTGGCGATGCGGGCCCATCGTCTTGGCTTGCCAACCAATAAACTGAGGATGTTATCCGAAACCAGTGTGGAGTTGATCTGCGAAGTCGCCCTGAAAGAATCACCAAAAGTCATCGTTGTCGACTCTATTCAAGTTATGCATATGAGCGATGTAGCGTCGAGTCCCGGCAGCGTGTCGCAGGTACGTGAATCAGCCTCCTATCTAACCCGTTTCGCGAAGCAAAATGGCATTGCTGTTATTATGGTGGGTCATGTCACCAAAGATGGCAGCCTCGCCGGGCCAAAAGTGCTCGAGCACTGTATCGATTGCTCGGTGATGTTTGAAGGGGATAGCGACAGCCGTTATCGTACTTTGCGCTCCCACAAGAACCGCTTCGGGGCGATCAACGAGCTGGGCGTATTTGCCATGACGGAACGTGGCTTGAAGGAAGTGGCTAACCCATCCGCAATTTTCCTCTCCCGCGGCGAGGAAGAATCCTCGGGCTCCTTGGTCATGGTGGTGTGGGAAGGTACGCGCCCGTTACTGGTTGAACTGCAAGTGCTGGTGGATAATTCTGCCATGTCCAATCCGCGCCGTGTGGCAGTGGGGATGGATGCAAACCGTTTGGCCATGTTGCTTGCGGTGATGCATCGCCACGGTGGCTTGCAAATGTCGGATCAGGACGTGTTTGTGAACGTGGTCGGCGGGGTTAAAGTAACCGAAACCAGTGCCGACTTAACCCTGCTACTGGCTATGGTATCGAGTTTTCGTGGCGATATTTTACCGAGTGATTTAGTGGTGTTTGGTGAAGTGGGCTTATCTGGCGAAATTCGACCTGTGCCAAATGGGCAAGAACGTTTAGTCGAAGCCGCTAAGCATGGTTTTAAACGAGCGATAGTGCCTCGAGCGAACGTGCCGAAAAAACCGCCAGTGGGAATGGAAGTGGTGGGCGTTTCCAAGCTATCAGAAGCCCTTGAAGCAATCTAATCTAAAAAACAACAGCGCCTTAAGCGCTGTTTGTTTTTACTCGGGAGTCAAGCCCGTACCACCCAATCACTATCCGTGGTGTTTAATCGGCGGAATGATGTTTTTCGACAAAGAGCGCCAATTCACGGTTCAGAATTGAGGCATCGCCTAAGTTAAGCTCAACGATGCGTTTGAGGTGGCTGATGCTGTCGACATCGATAATGTTACATTTAAGCCCTAGTTGGTGATTACGTTGATGCACCAACTCAGTTTCCATTTGCAGCTCAATATCGGAGCCCTGCAGAGTAAAGTTAAGGATGATAGGCTCATCTGAATGGCTAAATCCTGCGGGTTCTTCCACTAAAGCACCATTTAGGCTGAGATCCAATATTGAGGTTTGCCATTGCTTTTCACCTTGGTGTATTGACGCACTTGCGGCAAAGAGGATCCGTGAAAAATGTCGTCTTTCATCAATCACTAATTCTTTATCTTTCATAGTTTGTTAGCGCCCACACCAATCAATATGCCTAAGCATATGTCATATTGAGGAGAGTGTAAAAGCTCGGCAGATTTTTGTGCAATAAAGTAATGTAGATCGCATATTTTACCTTTCCTTCATATGCAAATATGAAAAAGTATGAATAATTCAGTTAAGCAAAATAAGAGAAGTTGAACATGGCCTATAGTGTGCTCGTTGTCGATGATGAAGCAGTTATTCGTGCGCGATTGAAGGGATACTTTGAAAAGGAAGGTTATCGTGTGATTGAGGCTGCCGATGGCGAGCAAATGTGGTACGAGTTTAATCGTCAACATATCGATTTAATTATGTTAGATATTAACCTGCCTGGGGTCGATGGCTTAAGTTTAACCCGCGAGTTACGCAGCCGCTCCCATGTGGGGATTATCTTAGTCTCTGGCCGTGATGAATCGATTGATAAAATCGTTGGCCTGGAGATGGGCGCCGATGATTATGTGACTAAGCCCTTCGAACTGCGGGAACTATTGGTGAGGGTAAAAAACCTGCTATGGCGGATTTCTTTGGTAAAACAAGCCGAACAGGCGCTGGTGCAGGAATTATCACAGCCCGATGATTTGATAAGTTTTGAAGGCTATCAGCTTGAATTAAATAGCCGTAAGCTGCGCCAAGGGGAGGAGCTTATCAAGCTCACTAAGGCCGAATTTGAGTTATTAACCGCCTTTGCTTTGCATCCGCAGCAGGTACTTTCTCGCGAGCGCTTAATGCAGCAAACCAGTCATCGCAATCATGATGTGAATGACAGAACCATAGATGTTATTATCCGCCGTCTACGTAATAAGCTCAATCCCGAGCTCTTTGTCACTGTCCATGGTGAGGGGTATTTATTTGCCGCTAAGGTGGATGACTGATCTCTAACTTAGATCTTGTGTTAAGCGCTCAAGGGCGCACTTGATACAAGGGATAAAAATCCGCTTCGGCAAGGCTAAAGCCAAGTGCCGACAGGGTATTTTTTGATGCGGTGCGCTCAACGATAGCTGGACCTATATCGCCAAAAGGCGCGGCGCCTTCGAGCTGTTTTACCGTAACATCGATGGCGAGTTTGCCCTGCAACACGACCAGATCATCATTGCTGTAGACCACTTTTTGCCGCATCAAGCCGCGCAGAATCGCGGGGGATAAGTAACTGCTCACCAGCTTGATATCTTGCGTCAGCTGTTTTTGTTTGAGGGTGCTAACGGCGGCTTCTATCGCCACAGCACTACCTAGAATATAGTTAGGCTGCTGGGCTTTTAGCAGTATCTGTAGTTGATCGCGGTAGAGATTGCGATTGTTATCGGCGTGCTGAATCGCACTGATGCTAACATTGCTACCTTCAAGCGCATGACGAATCCCTTGCTCGACTAAATCGGTGCCGCCGAGGTTTTCGGGGCCGGCTAAGAGGGCCAAGGTGGTCGGCTGGGTTGGCGTATGTGCCTTGGCATCCGCCTTAATAAAATGGCCCGCGCTTAGCCCCATTTGATACCAGTTAACGCCGATATGGGTCTGCACTTGTTCTGAATTAAGTTTATTCACTAGGGCGAGCACGGGTTTGGTTAGCGGCTCGGAAAACTGTTCGAGCAGATTAGGGCTCACTGCGCCGAGTAAAATTGCGTCGTAGTCACCGCTCATGCAGGTGCGTAACTGTTCGAGTTGCTTATCCTGATGGTAGTAGCTGCCCGCTTCGAACAGATCTAAAGATACGCCAAGGAATTTGGCATGTTGGATTAGGCCATAATCGATGCCAATCCAATAAGCGTCCTTCAGGTGAGGGACGAGGACACATAGACGCCAAGCTTGTTGGGCTTTAGTGAGAGGATGATAATCAAGCGCCTGCGCCTGCTGAATTTTGGCATTAAAGGGATGGCGTTGCTCTAATGGCCAAGTTTGGCTGTTGGCATTGGCAGGCGATAAACATAACAGGCCAAAAGTGGTGAGTGTGAGCAAAGCTTGCCAAAATTTTCCCATTGTCTCGTATCATCCACAGTGATCATTTCGAAGGCATTGTAACAGAAGGAACAAGTGTGGCGCCTTTATCTTTATCGCGAAGTAGTTTAACTGGCAGACTCATGCTCGCCTTCGGTGTGCTTGGGGTATTGCTGTTGCTACTGGTTAGCTTAGGTAGCCTGAGTTTACATTGGCTCAAGCAGGCCGACAGTTATCTGTATGAAGAATCCTTACCCGCCTCTCAAGCCGCGCGCCAATTAGTGCAGGCCTCTAATGCCTTATCCGATGGCGTGACCCAGTTAGGCCAAGTGGAGGATGAGCGGCAGCGGGAATTTATCGGCCGTAAGCTCAGCCTTGAAAGCGCCACAATGTTAAATAGCATCAAAGTGTTACTGACACTGGATGTGAACGAAGATAATCATTTATCCGTATTAGCTGGGCAAATCATCGAGCAATTAACCTTATTGGGTAAGAGTGTGGGCCAGCGCATTACCTTAGGGGATGAGTTGCAGCTTAGGGCCCGTGAGTTATCACTTGCCGCAGCCCATGCCTCTGAGTTATTGCAATCCGAATTGGCGGTAGTCGACTCGGCGATTTTAGCAAAACTCAGCCAAGCTTATCCCGATATGGCGGGGAATAAACGCAGTGGGCAACTGCTTGATGATGTGATTGAACGTGAGCTCGATATCCAAGAACAGCTCAATCGCGCGCTCAAGTTAGTGCATCAAATTGCGCTGCTCAGTCAGTTATTTGAGGCATCTGAATTACAGTCCGAGCTGCAATTGAGTGTTCCCCGTTTATTGGCAACCTTTGCCAGCACTGCATCATCGCACCCCATGGCGCAGAATCATCCAAAACAAGGGACGGCTATCGATCAGGCATCAAGCGCAAACACAGATTCGCCTGCGGCAGAGGTGGGTATCGATTTAATGGCGCTAACGACAGTTTCTGAGCTTATCCGCGATCCCGGCAGGCTCAATGCGCTAAAGGCGGAACTGGCTGTTCTTCTCCATACCCCCAAAATTATTAAATTACAGCGAGAACTGAGTCAAAGTTTGCAGCGGCAACAGCGGCAGCAGCAGTTAGCGGAAAAACTCTATAGCCTCAATACGCTGGTGGATAGTGCGCTTAATCAACAGCAACAGCGGGCGGAGTTGGCGCGTAGTGATTATTTAACGCAGTTGTCTTACGCCCGCTTGGGGTTGTGGGGCACGGGCATATTAATGTTGGTTATCATAGCAGTCGTGGTTTATCGGGTGATCTATCGCGGCATTGCCTTGAGGTTAAATCAGGCGACCGAGGCTATGTCGCGCTTAAGTTTAGGGGACACTAATGTGAGCCTCGATGCCCACGGCGACGATGAGTTGACCGCCATGGCCAATGCCATCGAGGCATTTAAGCGAAAAACCGCCCATAACCTGAAATTGCAGGCGGATTTACGTCTGGTCGCCGATGAGCTGACCGAGCATAAAAAGGCCCTTGAACAAACCGTGGCCACGCGCACACAGGAATTGGCCGAAGCCAACCTGCGCCTTGATGCGGAGGCCAAAGGCCATGCTAAGGCAAGAATCGTTGCCGAGGAGGCGAGTCAGGCAAAATCCCAATTCCTAGCGACCATGAGCCATGAGATTCGTACCCCGCTCAACGGCTTACTCGGGACGCTTACCTTGCTCGGCCATAGTCAGTTACCGCCCGCGCAGCAACAGATGCTCGCGCTGTCGCAATACAGCGGAACGCTGCTGCAAACCGTGCTGAGCGATATTCTCGATTTCTCCCGCCTCGAGCAGGGCAATTTAACCAATGAGCCTAGGCCTACGGATATCAACGCACTGCTCGATGAAGTGCTGGCAATTATGGTAGCGGGCGCCAATTTGGCGGGATTGAGTCTAAGACTTAATCGTCCCCAGTTACCCGCGTGTATCCAGATTGATGGCCCTAAGCTGAGGCAGGTACTGTTTAACTTGATTGGTAACGGCATTAAATTCACCCCCGAAGGCGGCGTGAGTCTGAATGTCAGCGTGCGGGGCGATAAACTCGCTTTTGTGGTGGCAGATACCGGCGTGGGGATTGCGCCCGAGGTGCGCGAGCAATTATTTATGCCTTACTGCGTATTGCCTAATCAGGGGCGCAGCCGTGGGACTGGTTTGGGGCTTGCCATTTGCAAACAGTTAGTTGAACTGATGGATGCACAGGGGCCAGGAATTTGGGTCAAGAGTGAGCCAGGTAAGGGCAGCGAGTTTGGTTTTGAGCTGAGTTTTTCCCAGTGTGATAAGGCATTCGATACGCAAACTCAGGTGCAAAAACGGGTTAATCCCCTGCGGGTGTTAGTGATCGAAGACAACAAGGTCAATGCCATGGTCGCGCAAGGGTTTTTGGCGCATTTAGGCCACAGTTCCAGCTTGGCCATCAGTTGTCAGCAGGCGCTGACGCATGTGAGTGGCGATAAGGCATTCGATGCCGTGATGCTCGATATTCAACTGAGTGATGGTTCTGGGCTAGCATTATTACCACAGCTAAAGGCATTACTGACAAATGACATTGTTAATGAGAGTGTTAATGAGAGTATTAAGTTTGCCGCCTTTACCGCGCAGATGCAGACGGAGGATCTTAGCCTCTATCGGGAGGCGGGGTTTGATACTGTGTTAGCCAAACCCTTGAGCCTGCAAACCCTGACAGAATGGCTGGGCGTTGCTTCGTTGCCAGCGTGTGTGCCATCTTCTTCGGGGAGTGAGAGTCCTGCGTTGCCAGCGAGTCCTTCCTTAACCTTCGCATCTTCGGAGTCATTGGCTCAATCGGCTAAAACCTTATTAGATCTTAATCAGTTACAGCAAGATCTCGAGGTGTTAGGTGTGAAAACATTGAGCGATATGTTGGCGCTCTATCGAACGTCCAGTGCCGAGCAAATTGAGCGACTCTCGGCGCTAAGCTCTGTGGCGGATTTCAGCGAGGGTGCAAAACTATTGCACGCGCTTAAGGGCAGTAGTGCCAGCATGGGACTAAAAGCACTGACTCAGTGTTGTCAGGTATGGGAAAAGCAGCTTAAAACCACAGACGCCCAAAAGCTTGAAATACAGTCGGCCAATGAACTGAGAACCTGCTGGCTGGCATCGATGACGGCATTCGAACAATGGTTAGTCACAGTGGAATAGGGCTTAATACCAATCACATTAAATATCTAATCAGTTCAGAGCCTCACAGGCATCTCAATCCAAGGCGTATTGACGCAGAAATGGTCATTCCCTTTTAAGTCAATGCAACACCGGAGTGGGATGCCTGTGTGGCTCCCAAAGGGCGGGTTTCAACACGCTTTATACTGCGTTTAAGGCTTTCGACAGAGCACCACTATGCCTTCAAGCCTTCGCCTTGTCTAAAGCGCGTTGAATTCCCGCTGAATGAACAGATATTTAATACGATTGGTATAAGTATCAACGCTCAACGAAATACATAAAAAAAGCGGCTCCCAAGAGTGGGAGCCGCTTTCGTTCAACCGCATCAAAAAAC
>NZ_AKZL01000081.1:0-20957 GCF_000282755.1 Shewanella sp. POL2 | reverse complement strand
CAAACCATCAAAACAGCAGGGCAAGTGATTGGAGGGATCCATTCACGCCCCGAATATAATGTCACTATTCAAGCTGATAGCCCTGATTTAAGCCTGTTTCCGGCAAACATTTGGCCCTTAAATGCCAATCTAACCGCTGTACAAACTGAGCTTGGTTGCGTGTTCCATACTGATTTTTATCGCCGAGCTTGGCATGTAACTGTGGGAAATAGCCTAGTGGAGGTCGCCTTAGATACTGGCGAAATTACCGCCAATGGCAAGCACGAGGCGCTCTGTGAACTGGAATTTGAGCTGTTAAGTGGAGATGCTAATGCACTATTAGTATTGGCAACGGAAGTGGCTGATACTGTTCCAGTACGTTTAGGCAAAGCCAGTAAGGCGCAGCGGGGCTATCGACTCGCGGGGCAATCTAAGCCGTTAGCCTTAAGTGCACTGGAGTTTTTACCGCTGCCTGTGCCTGAAGATTTGAATCTACATCAACACCATCAACAGGATTTAACGGCGACCTGCCAAGTGTTACTTGAGACGGCACTTGAACGTTGGCAATTGCTTGAGGCGATGATAGCTGATGAACAAGATAACGAAGCTCAGATAGCCCTTTGGTGGCGGATGCGTGCTTGTATTCGTTTATTACGGATGACTCTGAGCCAGTTTGGTCTCGCTAATGCTACTTTGATGCAGCAATTTAATCTTATTGAATCACAACTAATGTTTATTGAAGAGGCACAGGCCTTAGCAGCCTTGCTCGGTAGTCAAAAAGGCTTATTAACTCGGCACGACGCCCGTCAAGCTTTGATGCAACAACTACAGCTGCAATTTGAAGCCATGGATATCTCAGGGCGGTTAAATTTACTCTGGCAAAGAGTTGAATACGGTCAATTGCAGTTAGCGATTGTCGAGATCCTATTGGCACTCAGCGCGGGGAATATCGAACTGCCCGCAGAGCTTGGATTATCCCACCATGCTGATCATGCTCAGGAAGCTTCATGGCAGGCGATTTTAGCTGCCATGCCTAGCGATAAGACAATGACCGCCGAGGATTATTTGCAGTGTGCCGCGTTACTGGATGAGAGTATTCAAATAGGGCAAGCGTATGGGCTTTTATATGAGGCAAAATCCCGTGATGCCTTTAGGGCGCCTTGGCAGGATTTAGTGTTAGGGATTCGAACCTTAGCCTGTTATCGACAATTAACACTTGCGGCCAAATCGCTTGGTGTCGATTTAACCGATTGGCTTGAGGACAAGCAGCAAAGCTTACTTTTTGCAATGGAGGCATCGAGACAAAACGCGATTGAGCAAACGACCTATTGGTAAACGGCCTGTTGGAATAGCCATATTGAACGAAGCTTAGGAAGGCAGTGCCTTCCTAATTTTTTTGGGCTTCTAATGCTTGTTTTAACTCAGCAATTTTGGCCAGCATCTGTGCCTGATTTTGCTCCATTTGCCGCTGGGTTTCTTCCATTCTAGCAAGCGCTAGTTCAAGTTCTGACTTGATTTCTGCCTTATGGGCATCTTGGCGCTCCTGTCGTTCGCTTTCATCTGGTGCAACAAACACAGAAGCCATATAGCCCGAAATTACCCCGAAAAAACTCACACCACTAACGATCACTATGCCACCCACAATATGCCCCGCGGTGCTGACGGGATAAAAGTCGCCGTAACCTACGGTCGAAATGGTCACTAATGCCCACCAAATAGCCTGCTCGGCGGTTTGGATATTGGCGCCTTCGGTGCCGCTTTCGACAATCAAAATGATAATTGAAGCGAAGGTTAAAATGGTCACCATCGCCACCAGCAAACTGGCAAGGGTGGCTTGTTTACGTTGTTTTATCAGTGGGATAAGGAAGGAACGGCTCATACGGATTAAACGGATCACCCGTAGGATTTGGAAGACCCGTGCAATGCGTAGCGCCTCAATAGCAGGAATACTGGCGATGAAATCGATCCAATGATGGCGTAGGTAAAAGAGTTTATTCCGCGAGCGTAATAGGCCAGCAAAAAAGTTGACCATAAAAATCATGCAAATCGTGGTATCGATGAAAAAGAGTAATCGATAGGTTTCTGTATCGAGACGGCCAAAGGTCATCACTAGCACTATGATCACCGATAGCAGCGATAGCAGCATCATTGCAACTTCGATGGGTGAGGGATTACCAACGGCGCGGAGTGACCAAGAGGTTTTATCTGTCATGCCTAACATGATCCCTGTGTTTTAAGGCGAATGTTTAAGGTAAAAGAGTTTACGCTATGAGTAAATTAACTTTGTGATAAATCGCCCGAGTTAGTCCAGTCAGGCCATTTGACGCCGATTTTTGTGCAGGATTAACGCTGAAATTATTAGTCCTTTGCGACAAAGCGCACGAGATCTTCGAGTACTCTACGTTTAATTTCAAGCTGGGCATCAGCACTTAGGCCGTATTTTTCAGCAAGTTGCACATAATCGTCAGCGTTAAGTGACACGGTTAAACGGGGGCGAGTCGGACGTTTTGAAACACTTAAGCCCAAAATAGTTCTGATCTGATCGGAAGGGCTGACACCTGCATCGAGCGCCGCTTTACGAATAGAATATTGAAACTTTTCATCGAGGTCGAAAGCCACTTGAGTCGCCTTTGCAGCATCTTGGTTCTTCTGCCATTGCTCTGGAAGAGGGTGTTTCATTTTACTCATTGGGTTTTACCTGTTGCTATCAACCGTATATTGCGAGCCAATTCAATGGGGATTGTAATGGCTTAAGCGATAAAGTGCGAGTCACGCACTTTATCTTTTGCCAAATTTTACTGACCTGGCCAGTAGTCGCGAATGTCCGACAAGGGGCGGTATAAGGTCAGTACCACATCGGTATCGCCACCCTCATACACTTCAACTTCTACTGCGCGGCTTTCGTCATCATCGAGCAGCAAATAATATTCGAAGGGTTCACCGCTGGCACCATTGGCATCCTGCGGCGGTTTAAGTCCTCGATAATCTTCACGGTGAAAGTAGCCAAAGAGTGCAAAACTCACTTGGTGGTATTGCTTGCCCAACCATTGTTCGAGTTGTTCTGCTACATCTGGCGATAACTCTTGGGTGGTGAACTCGGCGTGTCCAGGCTCATCGAACAGGGTGCTAAATTGCTCTAGGTCGAATATTTGCTCAACCTGGGAGCGGGTAATTTTAAGGGAAAAAGCAAGGTAAGTTTCATCGTCTTCTTCGATGCTTAAAAACAAGGTGTCACTACCATGCCCTTTGAGTACCCATTCGGTTTGTTGTTTACGTTCAAATTCGTAGGTATTAACGGCTTCGACTTTGAGTTGTTGGCCGCGCAATTGTGGTGGCAGTGCAAAACTATTGTCGATGGAGATCATGTCACCGATCTTGAGCGCGGAGGGATGATTGAGTTCACGCGCTGGTGGCGCCTTTTTACCAAAAATACTGTTAAAAAATCCCATATTCGCTCCTAAGCTGTGCGCCAATGTTCTGAACTAACCCGATGAGTTAGCGTAGACTTGGGTGAATGTTGGTATACCTAAAACAAAAAAGCCGAGCACAATAGGGGGTGATGGTCCCATCAGTGCTCGGCGTTTGGTCAATCTTAATTAGCTTTTACGTGCTTTAATACGTTCGAGCACAGCGTTAGCATTGGATTTTTGCTCACCGATGCCCGCTTCAGCTAACTTAGCCTGCAATGATTTATCACTGCCTTCTTCGGCTAAGGCTTCAGCGGCTTTTAATCTGTCATCAAACTGCTGCTGACGCGCTTTGATACGTTCTAAAGAGTCTTTTGCATTCAGTAGCTTAGAGTTGCTTGATGCAAAAGAGTCGGTAATGGTCGCCGTGGCTTTTTGCACGCTTTCGGTGGTTTTTACCATGCTTAACTGACGTTGATAATCAGACAGTTGACGCTCGGTTTTCTTCACCAAATCTTTTAAGCGTACCGCATGGGCGCTGAAGCTATCATTGGCGGTCTGCTGCTCAGATAGTTCTTGCTCCAATTGGGCAATTTTTTCCGCCACTTCAATCGCTAAGGCTTCATTGCCTTTGTCTAACGCTTGGGCGACATAGCCTTCGTGCTCAGCAATTGAACGCTTTAAGCGGTCAACTTCGCGGCTGGCTTGCATTTCTTTGGCCATGACATCGGTCAGTTCGCGCTTGGCGTTGGTTAAATGTTTCTCGGCATCGCGGATTTCCTGTTCGAAAATTCGGGTCGAGTTTGCGTCTACGATGCTTTGGCCAACTTCGGTGGCACCACCGCGAAACGCTGTTAAAATTTTATTCAGAATGCCCATGTTGTGGCTCCTTATTTCAGATAGTCGACCATTTCATCGATAACTTCTAAACAGTTATCGGATAATACTGCTAGCTCTTGCTCGATTTCGAGCATGCTAGATTGCAGAGACAGTGCACCGTAAACCACGTATTTGTCATCAATCTTGGCAAAGGCTGACAATGGCATTGGAATGTTCAATTCGAGCATGGTTTCAAACATTTCACTGCGACGTTCTTGGTTTACTTCATTTTCGCCCCACAGGTAACTGATGCAGAGAATTTGGTTATCCGTAACCGATACGAATACCGGGATTTCTTCACGGCCGACCACATTCACTTGCAACACTTCGACTTCACCATCAATTGGATAGCAATCGAATTGGAAGCCGGTTTGGCTGTTATTGCCAAGGCTGTTGAGGTGATTAGCAAGAGTATGGATATTCATATTTGTCCTTATTGACATATTATGTCTGTGTTCAAAGATAGCACTGAGACATAATATGTCAAGCACTATCTTCATCCGTTAAAAAAGATCCAGTCCTTGGGTTTCGGACCAAGCCTGTTGATGATAATGGTACAACTGTAATGACCCCAGTTCATTGGGCTTAATATTGGTCGCATCCTGATAAAAATTGGCAGGAAATTCAAACGCGCCTTTAACTAAACCTAAGGTTAGCCAGTCATCCGCAATTGGCAGCTCTGTCAGCTGCGCTAAACGATGTTGAGCATCTTTGCCATTTAAGGTGGCAATACTCCAACCCCATTCGCCAAAACTAGGGACATTGTGGTGATATTGTTTTACATCAAATCCCGCTAATGCCAAGGTTTTTGCTACCGAGATAAAGGCTTTTTGCGCATGATAGGGCGACGTTGACTGTACTGTCAGAGCGCCATCACTGCTCATTAGTTCCTTAAGTTTTCGATAGAAATAATCCGAGTAAAGCTTATTCAGATCCGGATGGCTGGGATCGGGTAAATCCACAATAATCGCATCATATTTATCCCCTTTCGCAATCAGTTTATCTACTCCATTAAAAGCATCATCGTGGATGACCGTTACTCGAGGATCGTTAAACGCATTGCCATTGAGTGATAGCAGGGCTTGGCTTAAACGCGCAGGCATATCAGAATCTGGGGATTTAAACAGTTGCACCAATGCCGCATCAAGGTCGAGTAGGGTTACTTGTTCAGGTTCCCAGCGCAATACTTGTTTTAGGCCCAGCCCATCACCGCCGCCAATGATTAATACCTTGTTATGACGAGCGCTAGCCGCAAGGGTTGGATGAACTAAAAACGCATGGTAAATGTGTTCATCGCTACTCGAAAACTGTAAACGACCATTGATATACAAGGCATATACGGGGGGAAGACCATTGCCGCGTAGGCGCTCTGTAAAGGTCAGCTGTTGAAAACGTGTTGCCTTGGCATAAACCACCTTATCTTTGTAAAGCAGATTGTTTAACTGTTGCTCCCAGCTTGGCCCTTGAATGGCGAGCAGCAACAATACGCCAGTGACGACTAAGTGGCCCACTAATAGTAATTTCGGTCTTTGGATCTTTGGCCAAAAGCGCCAGATAAATACAAACCCAGCTAACAAGTTAAAGCTGGCGGTGAGTGCTGCGGCCAGTTGTATGTCAATAGCCAGCATAAAGCCGACCCAAATGGCTGCGCCAACTCCTGCGCCAATATAATCTGCTCCGTAAATTGTGCCCGCATTGTGGAGTAGGTGTTCATCTGAAAGGGATTGTCTTACCCTTGCGATCAGTGGGATTTCCATCCCGATCATCAAGCCGAGCAGCACGCCCCAGACATAAGGTAGATATTCGCTAAGCTTTTGTAGCGTGCCAATCATCCCACCTTCGGGCAATTGATCCGGCGGCAAGCCCAAGGTGCTGGCGATGATCATCGGTAGTTGTTGGCCAAAACCTATCACGGCAGCGGTAATTAGAATTGCCAGCGAACCACAGAGCGCGACGGTGAGTTCGAGCACCACAAAGCCAGTGAACGCATCCTTAATTTTACGCGCGGCAAAGGCCCCAAGGCCCATGGAGACGATCATCAGACCGATCATGGTATAGATGGCGGCCTCAAGTGCGCCTAAAATCCGGCCTGCGTAGTGGGATAACAGGTATTCGTAGATAAGACCGCACCCAGCGAGCACGGCCATTATGCCCAGTAATAGGGCATCGTCGAACCAGCCTAGGCGGCTAGGTTTAGCCGCCGAAGTGGTTAATTGTGACTCGTGCATGCATTTACGCCATTAGGGCTGTGAGGATAAGTGCGATTGCAATACTGATGGCCATTTCCACGGCTGCGATACCAATATTGTGTTGTCTTTCGACTTCATCCGCTAAATTGATCCGTGCTAAAACCAGCTTTTTAATGATAAACAGCAGCAGTGTCAGTACGACCAACATGATGATGGAGAACACTAACCAACCAATGATGTTAGTGACATAGGCCGTTGGATTGAAAAGAATAAAGTGACTCGCAGCATTAAAGCTGAGCGCCATAGCGATCATAAATCCGGCGTGGCGGATGGCTAAAGCGGTATGACCTTGAGCGAGTGCCTGTTGCATTGATGAATCTTGGTTACGACTTGCGAAACGTTTTTCACGTAAGCGGGTGAGAAGCACCAGCATGAGTTGTGAAATCGCAAAGGCGCTAAAGATGGCAATAAAAGTGTCGATTGTTAAATCTTCAGCCCATAACAGCACCGCGCGAATAATGATTGCGGTGGCGATAGCAACACTGGCATCCACAATGGCGACAGACACGTTACCTTTAACAATTTGCTGGTTTTTATCGAGTTCGTTTAACGCGATTTTATCGTGTAGAAAGCGACCGAATTTAATCAGTATTAGGCCAAATAAACCATAGGCACTCATGCCTATCGCTTCGGTTAAATAGGAGGGCGCTGCGGCACCTGTGATGGCGCCTGTGAGCACTATGCCTAACGCAGCAACTGCGCCAGCAGTACTGATCCCAAAGGCAAAGTTATCGCGTTCAGCCAGTTCTTTACTGCTATTTACTCTTACGCTCCATCCTTGTAAATAACGCATTAACGTTAATAGGATAACCGCAATGGTAAGGTCGATTGCGAGTATGGTGACTAGCTCTGGTGTGATACCGAAATCCTGAAATAGTGTCATGGGAGATCCTTTACGTTACTTGCCTCGGCGCACACTGCGGGTCGTGCGGTTGCTGGAATTACGGAAACTGCTGTCTTTAGAATAATTTGAGCGGAATTTACTGCCCGATTGCGCGCCTGACTTATTTGCTGAGCTCGAACCAGCAGTATTTGCTTTGGGGGCGCTAGTGCTCTCGCGGGAGAGAGCGGTTGAGCCTGTACGTGATTTTGCATAGGGGCTATCGAAGCGCTTTCCTTGAGAATCAAAACGTTTTTTCGTTTCTGCAAAGACTCTAGCTTGAGCTTCTACCTGTTTTGGCGAGGTGTAGCGATATCGGCCAACGTCGTTGTAATAACTATATCCACGGTTACCTGACCAGCGGTCGTAATAGATTGGACGCTGAAAAATGTTGGAGAACATGGAATACATGCCGTACCAAGCCCAGAAAGACATGCCACTAGAGTCAGTCTGCCAACTTCCATAAGCGGGGTTACCCACTAGTTGACTACCAGGGCCATAGTCCTCGGCATTATTGGCAAGGGCCGCCGCTTCACGGCTGATGGCATTGACACGGGCAAGCTTACCCTCTGACATATCTGCGATCACGTTCACCGGATCGGATAGCATGTCGTTATACAGGCTAGGATCGGCTGCTTGATAGAGATTCTCAACCTCGGCTAATTGTTGATCGAGATCGGTAAAGTTGGCCGAATTTTTGGCATCAGCTAAGCGGCGTTTGAGCGAAGCATACATGGGCCCTTCGGCGGTTGCATCCTTGGCTAATTCATCCACTAATGGCGCTAAATCGGGCTTTTGCTGTTTTAGCAAGCTGCTATATTGCTTGAGCAGATTAGCATTACGCACCTGCCCGTCATCAAGCATGGTATTGAGGGTTGTGAGACGCTGCTCTGTGAGTTGTTGATACTTCTCTATTTTCTCCGGCCGATCATCGCCACAACCCGTTAGCGATAAGGTCGCGGCCAAAATGAGCATCGACGTGAGAACACGCATTAGCATTCCTGCCATGTTTTCTCCAAAAGTGCTGAAATAAAACTCAAATATGGGCGGACAATAATAATCAACTTGCCCAATATGTTTGCCTCACAGGTTATAGTACCCTAAACAGCCAAGAAAGAGGGGTTGCTCTCTTGAGGGAACTTAAGTTTTGCCATTTATAGAAACACGCGTTAAGGCATAGCAACTTTGTTAAACCTGATGCGATTTCATTCTATATCATTTGTGACATAATATGTCGATGTTTAAATTTGTTAGGGATTATTATGGCCGTACAAAAAGACAGTAATAAGTCATTGTCTCCCCTCATCACTCAAGCCGCAGAGCGCCATTGGGCACGTCTCGCTGAAGTATGGTCAGAAGGACTGGCAAATTTAACGCCTGCGCAGCAGCTGGAACTAAAAAACGTTTTAGGATTAAGCGATTATATCGCGGTGCAGTTAACTCGTTCTCCTGAATGGATCAACACCCTGTTTGCCGATGATTTGCAGCAAGTCGAACGAAAATTGTTTGATGTCCAGTTACGCGAGCTATTAACCAGCGCCACTACCGAAGACATGGCAAAACGCTTATTGCGTCGATTCCGTAATTATCAAATGGTGCGGTTAGCATGGCGAGACTTTTTAGATTACGCCAGCTTAGAGGAGTCTTTGCTCGATCTTTCTGCGCTCGCAGAGGCGTTAGTTATTGGCGCAAGGGATTGGCTTTATAAAGAGATGTGCGCGCAATACGGGACACCAATGGATAAGGTGGGTAATCCTCAACCGCTGTTAATTTTGGGTATGGGAAAACTCGGTGGCCGAGAGCTGAACTTCTCTTCTGATATCGATCTGATTTTTACTTTCCCAGAACATGGTGAAACAGTTGGTGGTCGTCGTAGTCTTGATAATCAACAGTTTTTCATCCGAATGGGTCAACGACTGGTTAATTTACTCGACCAAATTACCGTTGATGGTTTTGTATTCCGCGTCGATATGCGCCTGCGCCCTTATGGCGAGAGCGGGCCTTTAGTCGTGAGCTTTAGTGGTCTTGAGGATTATTACCAAGAGCAAGGGCGTGATTGGGAGCGCTATGCCATGGTTAAAGCCCGCTCGCTCGGGCCTTGGAATCATTTTTCCGACGAGCTACACAGTTTGTTGCGCCCTTTTGTTTATCGCCGTTATATCGATTTTTCGGCGATTGAATCCCTGCGCAAAATGAAACAACTTATCGCTCAAGAAGTCCGCCGTCGTCAGTTAACCGACAATATTAAGCTCGGTGCGGGAGGGATTCGTGAGGTGGAGTTCGTTGTACAAAGCTTCCAGTTGATCCGTGGTGGTCGTGAACCCTCGCTGCGTCAGCAAAGTCTGTTTGGCGCGATGGGCACCCTTTATAGCCTTGGGCAGTTTGAATATCTGGCGGTCGATGAGCTAAAACACAGTTATTTATTGCTGCGCCGTGTCGAGAATCTTTTGCAAGCGATTGATGATAAACAAACGCAAACCTTGCCGAATAATCCTCTCGATTGGGAGAGGCTTTGTTATGTGCTCGAGATAGCTAATGAAACGGATCTTCGTACCCATATCGAGGCGGCGATGGCGAAAATTCATCGTCACTTTAAGGCTACCGTTGGCGGCGAAGAAGGCGAAGAAAAAGCCGAGCATTGGACGGCGCAGTTGTGGAACGTGCAGCAGGATGATCACGCAATCAACTTGTTAGCCGAGCAGCAGGTTGATGACGAAAAACTCTGGCCTTTACTGAGTCGTTGGCGTGAAACCGTGACGAAACGCTCGATTGGCCCGCGTGGACGTGAAACTCTCGATAAATTAATGCCAAGGTTGCTCGACGAGCTGCTTAATCAACCTAGCCCTTCAGCGGCTTTTGAGCCCGTGTCTAAAGTGCTTGAGCAAATTTTAACGCGTACTACCTACCTTGAGTTACTGTGCGAAAACCCCGGCGCCCGTCAGCAACTGGTGAGTCTGTGCTGCGCAAGTCCTTGGATTGCGGTGCAACTTGCAAAGTTTCCTATGCTGCTTGATGAGCTTATCGACCCAGCGCATCTATACGATACAACTTCGTTGGATGATTATCCGAGTGAGCTGCGCCAGTATCTGCTGCGGGTACCAGAGGATGATATGGAGCAGCAAATGGAGGCGCTGCGTCAATTTAAGTTATCGCAACAACTTAAAATTGCCGCCGCCGATGTCACCGGTGTATTGCCTGTGATGCAGGTGAGTGACCATTTGACTTTTTTGGCTGAAGCCATTATCGAACAAGTGGTGATGCAGGCATGGCAGCAGATAGCGGTGCGCCATGGCGTGCCAAGTTATCTAGCGGAAAGCAGCGACACGGGCTTTGCGGTGATTGGGTATGGCAAGTTAGGGGGTATTGAGCTGGGTTATGGCTCAGATTTGGATTTGGTTTTTCTGTATGAAGCGCCGGAAAATATGACCAATAGCCTAACCAATGGTGATCGACCGATTGAAGTTGGTCATTTTTACCTTAAACTGGCTCAACGTATTCTGCACTTATTCTCGACCCGAACGACCTCGGGTGAATTGTATGAAGTGGATATGCGCCTGCGTCCTTCTGGGGCATCGGGTCTTATGGTGAGTGAGATCGCCCGCTTTAGTGAATATCAAACCCAAGAGGCGTGGACGTGGGAACATCAAGCGTTAGTGCGTTCACGTTTTGTGTTTGGTGATAATAGCTTGGCTGTCAAGTTTAGCCAAATCCGCGCTTCAGTCTTAGAGCAGCCAAGGGACAAAGACGAGCTTAAAAAAGCGGTTCGTGAGATGCGGCAGAAGATGCGCGACCATTTGCTTAAGGTTGCCGAAGGTGAGTTTGATTTAAAACAGAGTCCTGGCGGGATTGCGGATATTGAGTTTATTGCACAATACTTAGTGCTCGCCAATGCCCATGAGTACCCTGAGTTGTCAATTTGGTCAGATAATGTGCGTATCTTCGGCGTGTTGGCTGAGCTTGAGCTCTTGCCACTGATGAGCGCTCAACATTTAACCCAAAGTTATTGCTGGTTAAGGGATGAAAATCATCGCCTAACTCTACAGCAAAAATCAGGGAAGTTGGCTTACGCCGATGTAGCTGCTCATGCGGAGCGGATACTCGCCATTTATCAGACGATACTTGAGTAAGTAAAAACAAGTGAATCAAGTAGTGAGTCGATGCTTGATATAGAGTTGGAGCGAGCTATGCAATTACCTCCTATCCCTGAGAATGAGTTGCAACGTTTAGCCACCTTAAGGGCATTGAATATACTCGATACCGATGCCGAGGAAAGATTTGACAGGATCACTCGGCTGACTCGGCGGATCTTTGCTCTGCCGATTTGCGTGGTGACCTTAGTTGATGCAAATCGTCAATGGTTTAAATCCCGCCAAGGATTAGCGGTGACGGAGACATCAAGGGATGTTTCGTTTTGCGCCCACGCCATTAATCACGATGGTATTTTTATCGTTAACGATGCCTTAACGGATCCCCGTTTTCACGATAATCCTTTAGTCACTCAGTCTCCCCATATTCGTTTTTATGCTGGTTATCCTTTGACTATTCATAGCGAATATCGGGTGGGGACGTTGTGCTTAATTGATAATGAGCCGAGGGAATTTAGCGAAGATGATATCGAAACCTTAACGGATTTGGGGCAGATGGTTGAGGCTGAGTTGTTGTCTATTGCACAGAATACTTTAGATCCTTTAACGATGATTTCTAATCGGAGAGGATTTGAACTCCTTGCTTATCAATCTCTTGCTAGTTGTCGACGCATGGATTCTCAGGCAGCGTTAGTCTTTTTTGATCTGGATTTTTTTAAAGAGGTCAATGACCGTTTTGGCCATCGCAAGGGCGATCAGGTACTTTATGATTTTGCCCATATTTTAATGGCGGCATTTCGGGAATCAGATGTAATCGCGAGATTAGGTGGCGATGAGTTTGTGGTGCTATTAAGTTTAGTGCAGCCCGATACCGTTGGCTTTGCCATCAAACGATTTCAATTATTACTTGACCAATATAATCAACAACATCCACAGCAAAACTCCTTAAAAACCAGTATAGGTATCGCCCATTGGTCGCCTGATTCGGATATCAATCTTGAGGATTTACTCGATGCTGCCGATAGGGCAATGTATCAGGATAAAGCCGAACATCATTCAAAAAAACCTTAATGGCGGATATAAAAAGGGAGACCTGAGTCTCCCTTATGACAAATTGTTATCCGGTAATTTGCATTATCCAGTGTTGGTACAAGGGTAAACCGATTAACACGTTCACCGGAAAGGTAATCCCGAGGGATGCTAACATAGCGAGTCCGATATTCGCTTCGGGAATGGCGGCTCGTATGGCGGCGGGTGCGGCAATATAAGAGGCACTGGCACTTAAACCTGCAAGCACTAAGATGCTTCCGGCAGGTAACTCGAGCCATAACCCCACTCCAATCCCACACCATGCCAAGACAAAAGGTGTGACGGCGGCAAAAACTAATAATCGCCACTGCTGCAATGGGAGTGGTAAACAGACTTTCGCTGTGACTAATCCCATCTCCAGTAAAAACAAGGCCAGTAGCGTTTTAAAACCACCTAGTAATACAGGACTAATGGGTGCAAGCCCTGTCGGACCATAAAGCCAACCGATGACGACTCCACCCACTAGGAGTATTACGCCGCGGCTGGTCAAGGCCTCATGCAGTATGCTCGATTGCTGAGTATTAGGCACTGTAGCTTCTAGCGGCTGTTTAGCGCTTAAATATCGGTGTAACCAGAGCATAACCACAATCGCTGGGAGTTCGAGTAACACCAAATATAAGGTGGTTTCCGGTCTTAATATCATCCCTGATTTTTCCACCATGGCGATAACAACGGCAAATGTGCCTGCGCTGACCGATCCATAATGGGCTGCAATACTAATGGCATCCGTGCGTCCGAGCCGAACTAAGCGCGTGAGCACAGGGTAAAGTACTAATGGGATGATCAAACCCAGTGCAACAACAGCAACGAGTTCAGTGATCACTAAGTGTTGAGTATGACCATGCAGTGCCATTCCGCCCTTTAACCCTAAGGTCAGCATTAACAAAATGGATAGGGTTTCGTAAATGGCGGGTGGCACTTTAAGGTCGGATTTGACTAAGCCTGCGAGCAAACCTAAGGCGAAAAATGCAATGACAATATCTGGCATAAGTATCTCATTAATAAAGGCATTAATATTTTAAGGCTATCATTTTATTTGAAAACCATTGAACGCTGGAGATTCTGAACCTAATTCGATATATTCAAAAATAAATTATTTGCTAATTAGGTATAGATAATTATCTATGGATAAATCTTCTCAAGGTCAATTAAAACTACGGCATTTGAGTTTTCGGTTACTTGAGGTTTATGTGCAGGTGGTTCGATTGGGCAATATTTCGGCGGCGGCTCGCACCCTGCACCTTACTCAGCCCACAGTGTCACTGCAACTTAAAAAGTTAGCGGATATTTTGGGCGAACCTTTGCTGAACAGTATTGATGGCCGTATGTCGCCAACCTTAATAGGGCAAGAGCTTTACCGAGCCGCCTGCGATACTTTGAGCCGCTTTGAAGATTTCGATGCCTTTATCCAGCAAGCCAGAGGTGGCAGCATTGGCCATATCAATATCGGTTTAGTGACTACGGCAAAATATGTGGTACCACGGATTTTGGGGGCGTTTTATCGGCAATTCCCGCAGGTCAAAGTGACCTTAAATATCGGTAACCGCGCGCATATTTTGGGACGATTTGAGCGCCAAGAAGATGATTTATATCTCTTCAGTCATCCACCCAGTGGTGAGCAAGTGTTATCGGCGAGGATCATTAAAAATCCGCTGCAGCTTATTGCGCCTAAGGATCATTGGGCGGTTGGCCGTCAACAAGTTCGCTTTAGTGAATTGAAGCAAGAGCGTTTTATTATCCGCGAGCCCGGTTCGGCAACTCGCCTGATGTTTGAATCTTGGTGTAGCGCTCAAGGGATCGCCTTGAGTGAAACGATGCAAATTGAGAGTAACGAAGCGATACGCTTGAGCGTGGCATCAGGCTTAGGCTTATCGGTTATTTCTGCCCACACCCTACAGGAAGGGCGCGAAAAGCCAGCAGTATTGTCCGTGAGCGGATTTCCGCTGGAGAGTAATTGGTATCTTGTTGGCCGTCGGGACAAGCGTTTGCCCTATGCCGCAATGCAGCTTGTGGCGTTTATGGCGACCCATCTTGCCGAGTGTATCGAACCAGAGTGGGTTGCGGCGGATATTCAGCAGTTAAGTGCTATCTTTGCGCCTGAAAGTTTGTCCCGGTAAAGGGTTACGGTAGAGGTTGACCGCTGCCGCTTCTTCGGGCGTGTTGAGGGTTCAGGATTGTTTGGTGCTGTGG
Source organism: Shewanella sp. POL2 (assembly GCF_000282755.1). NCBI lineage: Bacteria > Pseudomonadati > Pseudomonadota > Gammaproteobacteria > Alteromonadales > Shewanellaceae > Shewanella > Shewanella sp. POL2. The sequence goes on along the minus strand of NZ_AKZL01000081.1, from coordinate 6,199 downwards.
CTCATTTCGATTAGCCGACTATAGGTGCGTCGAAACTCAAAACTGAGGGCGCCGCCTTGGTAGAGATCCATCAGTGGGACGTCGCAGCTTAAATATAAACTGGCATCTTGATCGTATAACTCATCGATAAGGCTGATAAAACGCCGAGCAGGATCATCGTTGGCGGCGTAAGAGAGTTGCCGCTCACCGGTAGTGGCCGCTTGGTTCTCGCCAGTGCCATCCTCAGTGCCGCGGGCGCGGATCCAACTTTTTACTTCGCCGCCCAGTTTGGGAACACCGCTCAGCAATACGATCTTAAATCGACTGGCAATTTCGATGTAATCGAGTTGTGAGCGCGGGCCATCACACAGGGCATAAAAGTCGAACCAAGCAACCGAAGGCTGTTGGCCTTCAGCAGTGGCGCGCACGACGGGGATATCACGCTGGCAGACTCGCAGAGTTCTTGTTTGAACAGTGTTTGCGCCTTGAGTGAGCGTGGTAAAAATACCATCGAAATCCAGTGTGCCACTTAGTCCAATATGGTTTGAGATGGCGGTAATAGCCTGCGCCGACGGCTCAGTATTTAATGCATGCAGTCTGTGGTCTTGCGCGCCATTAAGATGCAGCATTTGGGTATGGGCTAGGAGCTGGGCAATGCAGGGTAAAAATCTGTGCCTTGCGAGGCCATTTTCATATAAACGTTCGATGGGCATGTTGGATGTGGCAACCAGCACGACTCCTTGGGCAAACAAGGTTTCAAACAAACCAGCGAGGATCATGGCATCGCCAATATCTGAGACAAAAAACTCATCGAAGCAGAGTACCTTACACTCCTTTGCTAAATTTTTTGCAATTAATTTAAGGGGATCGCGCTGCCCCGCATGTTCCTTTAAGGCTTGGTGCACTCGCGCCATAAAGCGGTGAAAGTGCAATCTCAGTTTTCCTTGCTGTGGCAGAGCATCAAAGAACAAATCCATCAGAAAGGTTTTACCGCGCCCGACATCGCCCCATAGATATAAACCTTTGAGTGGCTGAGCGTCTGTTCGACCAATAATCTGCTGATACAACTTATCTAAGGCGAGCACTGCCTGCGCCTGCGCGGGATCTTCAATCAACTCGAACCCGATTTTAGCTTGATAAATGGCTAATGGTGTTTGGTTTTGAGTTGACGGTGACAACGGGTTGAAGGTCATGGAATTTGTCATAAATTGAGTCAATTTTAGGCGGTGCTAGGACCAATATGGGGTGGGATATCAGCCCAATCGTCTTCAGCCTAACATAGATTGTTGCAGGGCTAAAATCTTGTCTAAAACACTGCCTAGTTAAATATCAAAGGAATCCAATGCTTTATTATTGAGAACTTTTAACCTAACATCTTTTTCACAAAAATAATGATCTGGAACTAAACCTATGGGTAGCAAAGGCCATAGTGCCACATTTATCAGTGCCTCAACCGCAATTGAAGGTGAGATGCAACTGGCGGGCACGGCATTCGTTGCGGGGGCATTAACAGGTAAGATCCGCGGTGCTGGACTGATTAAAATCGAGTTTGGCGGTGAGATCTCGGGTGAAGTGAGTTGTGATGAACTGAGAGTTTGCGGGGTTTTTCGTGGCAAAGTGCGTTGTAATAAGTTAGTGATTGTGAGTTCTGGTGTCGTTGAAGGCGAAGTGTTGAGCCATCAATTAGAGATTTATGAGGGCGGACAATTTATCGGTCAGCGCCTAAAAAATACTGAATTGGATCATTTGCCCGATTTACTTCAGACCTTAGCGCCAGACGTTATTGCTTCCAATGCGAAAACCGCTCACGTTAACGCCTTATATGCCAGCGAGCCTAAAGATCATCGGCAGGGAGTACACAAATGGTTGTCCTATGGCGCTGCCGCAGTTGCGCTCATCGCGGTTGCTGGAATGATGGCACCAACACCGTTGACTTCATGGTTCACAACCCTTGGTCAAGCGGCTTCAACGTCAGTGAGTACTGAGCAGAGTCCGTCAGTGACAACTGAGTCTATGTTGTTATCGCCAGTAAAAGATGACTCTTTAGCGCCGAATGGCGTTATGGCCGCTACCGATAACGAGTCGCAAAATGCTGCATTGATAACCTCGGATAAGGTCGAGACCAGCAGTGCTGAACATCATCAAGCCCATACGAATATCGACTCGGGCGCTGCTATGGAAGACTTAGCGCAAATGGAACAAGGCCATGCCCAAATGTTACAGCAAGGCAACGCGAGTGATGTTCCTAAGGATAAATTATAACGATATCAATCATTCACTTTAACCTCCTCTAGTTGCCATCCCGGCAACTTAGCTGAGAGATCCGCCGAGATCTTGGCGACATCTCCCCGTAAAATGATTAGAGGTTCACCATAAAATGCTTGTTGTGCTAGTTGCATCAACTGATTGGGCGATAGCGCCTGCAGTTTAAGGTTTATGGCTTGTATTGATTGTGGAGCTAATCTAAGCACCTGTTGATGAATAAATTGGGTTTCGCTCAGGTTAGGATTATCTTGCGTTAACAAGGCTTCGCCAATCAGATAGGTTTTTAGGGCGGCTAATTCCCCTTCGCTTGAAGGTGTTGAAGCCAGCAGTTTTAAATGATCTAAGATCCCCACCACAAAGGCGCCCGTATGTTCTATTGCCGTGCTGCCATAAAACTTGATGCTAGTGGAGAGTGGTGCATTGGCGCACTGACCATAGATCCCGTAGGTCAAACCGCGCTTTTCTCGCAAATCGTAATAGAGTCGCCCGGAAAAACTGCGTCCTAAAAGTGCGGCTAAGCTGCGGCAAGCTAACGGCATATCCTGCGCTGACAAATGCTTATCGTCGAGGGCATACCCTATTCGCACTTGTGTTTGCACACTACCCGGTGCATCAATCAAATACAGCGTGCGGGATTGTGGTGGCTGTTGAGTGTTGATGAGGTGTGATGGAGAGTCCGTATTTATGCGAGTTGGCCACTGGCTGAGGCTCTGCTTAATATCAAACTCGGTTTGCGCATGATTAGGTAAAAATAACTGCCAGTTTGCCTGAGCAAAGGTGTTCTGCTGTAGCCGCGACAGTTCGCTTAGGCTAAGTGAGTCAAACAAGGCCTGATTGTTGATGTTCTTGTTGTAGGGATGTGCTGTCCCTAGGAGTTTATCCCGCCAGACTTTATCGATTTCGGCGCCACTAAAGGCATTTAAATGCTTATTAAGCTTCAATTGACGGCGAATATTATCGATATCGATTGCCGCCGTTTCACTAAATGCATCGGGCTGCCAAAACTGTATCAGTAAATGGTAGAGATGATTAGCTGATGCGGGGCACGTTAAGCTGATATTAATGCTATGCAGCGTGACTCGAGTTTCGAAGGTTTCAAGGCAAGCATCGGCTTGGGTCAGCGCTAGGCTACGAGCTTTTTCCTGAAAGGCGACTTGTAAAATATCAGGATTATCAAAGGGTATAGTGGGGCTAATTGCTACTAGGCTCATTCTGTTACTAAGGTTTTTAGTCGCGCTAGTCGTACGCTGTAACTGGTAAGGTAGGGTGACGCCATTGGGGGTGACATCAATAAAAGGTTGCTCATTGGGAAGATAAATATTCCCGACTTGAGGTAGGTTGGGTTGGGTATCAAAGTTTGCCAAACTGGGCGCTTGAGTTGGGGTAAAGCTAAGCGGCGTCTGCTGACAGGCGCCAAGTATGACAGCAATAAGACCAATACTCATGGTTTGCAGTGCGTTAGATAATCTTGATGTTGGCATTAAGCAGTTGTATCTGAATGTTTTCATCATAGCACTGCATCCTCTAAATCGTCGCTAACACCAGCGGGTAACCATTCGAGTAAGGTTTTTCCAAAGCGGATATACCAAGGCGGTAACAGATCAACCCTGACCATATTGGGAGTAAAGTATTGCTGGGCAACGCGCTGGAGATCCGCTGTGGTTACTGCGTTAACCCTTTCCCATTGCGCCGTTAAGGGATGGGCTTGATCCTGTTTGTCGGTGGCTGATAGTAAGGTGGCTAGGGATTGAGTGTTGTCGAGCTGCCCCAAACGCTGGTTTAACCAGGTCTGCTTGAGCTGACAAAGCGTTGCATCACTTATGCGAGTTTGTTGGGTTTGCTTAACTAACGCTAAGATCATGTCGGTTAGCGCATTAAGGGAGGTTTTTGCCCTTGGCACTAATACCAGATTGGTTATGCCATGATTTTCTAGCTCAAAGGGCAGTGAATAACTCAACATTTGTGCCGGATCGTGCAGGCTGATTTGTGCGAGGGCGCTGCGAGTATTTTGAAATAAATAGCCTTCGAGCAGTCGAATAGCGGCAGCATCGGGATGATTTTTACCTACCGTATGCCACGCAAGCAGTAAGCCGGGCCAAGGGCCACGTTCATCGATGAGCTCCGCATGCACGGGCTTAGGGTTAATTTTTAGCTCGTCAAATTTGGCAATCGGCTGATTAGGCGTGGGCCAAGCACTAAAGTGTTGTGCTATAAGCGACTTGACGTCGGAGGGAAGTTTGCCGACCAGAGATAGCTGCATCGCATCGGGACGATAATGGGCGCGATGAAAGGCGATTAACCGCTCGGGACTTGCCTGAGTAATATCCTCACGGCTACCGATAATACCGTGGCCATAGGACGTATCTTTAACCTGTGCTAGCAGAAATTCCATCGCACTGCGCACATAGGGTTGATTATCTATGGTTTGCGCCATCTCTTGGAGCACGGTTTCTTGCTGATTTTTCACTGTGGTTTCGGTCAAATCGGGGCGAATAAAACGATCGGCCTCGAGGAACAAGCCCAAGGCGAGGGCTTGGCTCGGCAGAGTGACATAGTAATTGGTGTAATCGAAGTGGGTGCTGGCATTAAAGCGGGCACCTAAGGCGCTTAGCTGTTGTGCATAGGTGTCGCCGGGTGCCTGTTCACTGCCCTTGAATAACATATGCTCGAACAAATGCGCGTATCCCGTTTGCCCCTTAGTCTCGTTGCGCGCCCCCACAGTAAATTGGCTGGCAATGGTGAGGGTGTGTTTATCCTCAAGGGGCAATAAGTGTACGGTAAGGCCATTGGCGAGGGAGTAAGTTTCGATGCGTGATTCTAATTGATAAAGCGTTGCAGCGCCTTCGATTTGACATTGTGCCTTGAGTGCTGGACTAAGCAGCATCACCAATATAGCAAGTCCAAGGCGGGTGTGTGTGTTCATTTGGCATCCCATCTCAATTTCCGATTGATGGCATAACGCAGTGGTGGTGTTGGCGCGTCAGACACTCGTCGGATTTCATCTAAATCAGTTGAATAGCATTCAGTTTTTGTAAAGAGCTGCTATGATGGCACAGTTCTTTTCTGGCATAAGTACAAGATATGGTAAGCAGATCTCCGTTCGAATCCTTTCAGTGGAAAAGCGATATTTTTAACTGTGAAAGCACTGATATCGATAATTTTTATCTACAGCTTGAGCAGGAAATGTCCCGTTTGGGGATGGTTGAGAAAAAACTCGGTGACGTGGGCAAATACAGTGTCAGTCTGTATCAGTCACCTGCCGCGAAATCTGGCTTACCTTCGTTATTGATCAGCGCTGGATTTCACGGTGAAGAGTCAGCTGGCCCTTGGGGATTGCTGCACTTTTTAAGTGAGGCATCAGTCGAATTATTCGAACGGGTAAACTTAAGTATTTTGCCTTTGGTGAATCCAACGGGGTTTAAACGTGGCCACCGATTTAACAAATTTGGTGAAAACCCTAACCGAGGCTTTGTATTTGAAAACGGTAAACCTAAGGCAAATGAGAGCACCTCAGTTGAAGGTAAATTACTGTTAGAACACGCACAATTACTGATTGCGGCGAGTCGTGATGGTATTTTAACCTGCCATGAAGACGTCTTAAGTCATGAAGCTTATGTTTATTCTTTTGAGCCAAGCCAAGTGCCAGGGCGTTTTAGTCTCGATTTACGCGATACGCTGGCAGGATATTTCCCCATTGCTGTTGATGGTGAGATTGATGGTTGCCCGGTTAAAGATGGCTTGATTTTCAATCATTTCGATACCTCGTTTGAGGCATGTTTAGTGCGCAGTGGCGCGCGTGTTGGTGCCTGTACCGAAACGCCAGCGTTGCAAAATTTTGATCAACGGGTGTTAGCAAATAGCGCGGCAATGACCCACTTCTTAGCGCTATGCGCGCCTTTATGTGATTGATTACAAAGCTTGATTGCAACCAATATAAAAATACCCGCCAAGGCGT
>NZ_AKZL01000080.1:0-21209 GCF_000282755.1 Shewanella sp. POL2 | reverse complement strand
GCAGGCCCGATGCGGGTTGGCGATGTGCTGGTGCCCACATTCATCACATAGCTAATTGAGGGAACCCAGCATGAACGAAGTCGAAGCGGTCAAGAACCGCGACACCATCAAGCTTATCAGTTACCTGCTCGAACGTCACTTTGGTCAGCAGATGGCCGATGTCTGGAATATCGGCCTTAACCTGGCCCTTAGGATCTCGGACTTACTGGCCATCAAGTTCAGCGATATCAACGGCGACCGCTTAAATATCATTGAGCAGAAGACCGGTAAACGCGCCAGCATCAAGCTCAACCCGAAGACGCTGGCATTGATTGAGGCGATCCACCAGCGTCACCCTGAGCATATCTACCTGTTCCAATCCCACCGCTCGAGCCAAGCCAAAGACCTGCAGGCCCCCGCGAAACCCCTGACACGGCGCGCGGTCGCCAAAGCGTTTGCCTTTGTCGGTGACGATATCAAGTTAGCCCTGGGCACCCACTCAATGCGTAAAACCCGCGGCTATCACCTGTACCAAGCCTGCAAAGACATTGGCCGGGTGATGCGCATGCTGCGGCATCAATCGGAAGCGGTCACCCTGCGTTATATCGGCATTACTCAGCAGCAAGTCGATAAGGACTTTGTCGAGCTGGAAATCTGAGTCAATCAACACGCCCTATTCACCCCATTAGCAGATGCGACCTAGGGGTATCTGCGTTATTTTACTTGGAGTCCATACCATGTATACATTTCAACCCGGAGATCATCTGGTCACCAATATCGATCCGCTTGGCTTAACCGAACACCATGGCCTGTATGTGGGTCATGGCCATGTGATCCACTTATCTAAACAGGGCATCATCGAAGAAATCGATCTGCAGCAATTTGCTGGTGGCCATAGCGTTAGAGTGAAAAAGTCCAGCCTGTTTCCTCATCAAGCCATTGAGCTTGCACGCAGTCAGCTGGGTCACAGTCCATACGGCGTAGCTACCAACAATTGTGAGCACTTCATCAACGAATGCTTAGAAGGGAGCAGCAGCTCCAATCAAGTCAGTAATTTTACCCACATTGCGCTGCAAGGCTCAGCCAGAGCGGGCTTACTGGGGAGGAGCGCGTCAAAGCTTGCCACGGGGACTGTCGCAAACGTCGTATTAGCCTCTACCGCCATCAAAATGACCGGCGAATACCTCGGGCTACCCGACAATATCAACACGCTGCTGGGGACACCTGGAGATCTTGTCGCTAAGCCTGCAGAATGCTTACTAAAAGGCACCAGCCAAACTCTATGTGAAAGTTATGCTTGCTTACGCCAAGGAGAGATTACCGATGCAGGGATCAAACTCGTCACCGGCAGTGTAGAAACTGGCTTAAACACCGTGTTGACGACTGCAGAAGTGGGCATCAATGGTGTAAAAGCCGGTGCTGAGCTGATAGCCGATGCATGGCATTGGTTAAGGTCATAATGCTTCACCTGCAATATTGAGAGTACCCAGTCAGCCATTAGCCAAATCCTATAAACGAAGCGGCATACCGCCGCTATCGTTTTCACCCCTCTTGCGATTACGTTGAAGATTAGCGTGATGACGGCGTAACATGTTTGCCCAGTTAAGTGATACAAACTATCTTCTATCATCCTTGTGCTGATGGCGTTGCTCATGCGGGCAAGTAAACGTGTAATCATTATTTTTTTGTACCACGTTATGCTAAGGTATTACCTAGTAGTACTAATGATTACCTCTGGAGTAACAGATGAGCACAATCAAACCCGTGTCGGTTAAATTAGATGCCGATATTAAAGCCAGAGTCGAGCATTTAGCCGAAACCCGTAAACGTTCATCACACTGGATGATGCGTGAAGCGATCCGTGAATACGTTGAGAGAGAAGAGAAACGCGAAGCTTTGCAGCAAGAAGCGTTACGCGCATGGGAAGAACACCAGACATCAGGCTTGCATGTCACCGGTGACGAAGTGGTAAGTTGGCTGGAGTCCTGGGGAAGTGAAAATGAAAAGGCAGCCCCTACATGCCACAAATAGTCTTTACTGCCACTGCATTACGTGATTTAGAACGCTTACGTGAGTTTCTTCGCAGTAAAAATCCCCCTGCCGCACAACGGGCTGCCAGCGCCATAATCAATACCATTAGAAAACTGGAAAGCTATCCAGACATTGGTCGGCTTATCGATGACAATGACTTTAGCTTTAGGGAACTGCTCATCGACTTTGGTGATACGGGTTATCTGGCAATGTACCAGTATGATGGCGGTGAACGATTGACCGTGTTGTGTATCCGCCACCAAAAAGAAGCCGGTTACTGAAACGGCTGAATCAGTTACGGATTACCCCAATGGACTATGTCATCAAGTCTGCATTGTGAATATCGCTACTGCTCTACTATGAGCACAAAAGCAAGGGACCTTAATCCCTTGCACTTTACTCCCTTATTTTTACTCACCCCACTAGCAACCGCATTTAGCGCTAAGTAAGCTAATCACTCTGTCACCACGCTTAAATACGACTGCAACCGAATGAACGTGTTCTATCGCCATAATGCTTAGTCTCTAACTTGGCCAGATAGCTCAAGCGAAAGAAAGCACTCGCAAAGGTTTGAGGATAATTCGGTGCATTACGATTGAGATAGTAAACTGGCGTATCCTCAGGGAAATGGACTAAATGCCGAGTACTGTAATCATCTAATCCCAAGGCACTGGCCCAGGCTTCAACAATCTTAGTACTCAGGTTTTGACCACTTCGATTGTAATTACCGAGATGGTTATAAGCATCGTTATTGAGGAAGATTGCGATATGGTAATGGTCTGTATCGGCACATGCTCGCTCCCTTGCCCAAATATAACGCAGAGTACAAGGATGCACCCGCTTACCCTCACGGCCCTTGATTAACCTATTATGCTGGATTTTTGCATCCAGAGATTTAAAGAACTTGCTGATTACCGTTGAATCATAAACTACAGGTGAGTCGAGAAAGTTAAGCTGTGGTAGATGCAAATCAAACCGCACCATTAAGGTACGAGGGTGCTCATTCATAGCTGCTTGTAAGGTCTGTAAAATTGCATCTAAGTATTCAGCGCTTAGTAGCCTAGGATAAACATTGAGTCCTTGGTATTGGCCATTGCTGATGACGGTAAGGTTAGTGTTAGAGGTATGACGTTTTGACATGTTGAGTTCCCATATTGGTTAAGTTACATAACGTATATGGTCTGTGTAATTTATTACTCAAAAGCCAAAAAGTGCTTGATATAAAAAGCAAAAGTTAGCTCGCCTATGATGGCAGCTAACGCTGTATGTTCATGGGTAGATAGTGTTAGAGATACTGATGAAGGAATACTACTGAGTGATAGGTATAACTACAGACTAATAGTATTAACAAACAGACAATCGCAATAACTGAAATCCCCGTCAATCATTGAGCTGTAGATCGGGCGAGCAAGGGCGATGGGATCTCATGTCACTAGATAGTTAAACCATTTAACTATCTACATTTACACCAGCTCTACCACGTTTCTGGCGATATATTTTTACATTTTTGTCTGATGTCCGGGCTCCCAAACCTACAAATTTGAAGGGGAAAATCGAAAAATGTAGCGAACCAAGATAATCATTCAACTCCTCATGTTTAGACAATTCTCTGATACAATACTTCGCTAGTTCAATGCTAAAATGATACATAATTTCATAAAATACCTCCTTGCTCTGATATGGAATTAATGCCATAAAACCATCATTAGAAATGAATTTTTTAAGTGTCAACTTCTCCTTATCGGAAGCATCTACCACCGCATCAAAATCCCTAATAATCATGTTTTTTAGCTCTACATAAACGGGGGGAGCCTGTTCAGACTGTAAGTCACACCAATGATTTGACAATAAAAAAGATGCGTAATAATTCAGCTGTCCTTGCATTACATTCAAAACTGATAACCTTGACATATCCACATTTTGAAAATACACACAGCCTTGATAAGCGGGTTGATGACCCACAAAACCGGCAAATTTATAAAACTCATTAGGTACTTTTTCTTCAGGAATGTTTCCATCTTTGAGATCTTTTAGGAGTTGTTGATCCGTAAGGTGCTGCAGCAACCATTCTTGACACTGATTAGCAAAATTTAGCAATGAGACCATATTAATCTCTTGTAAAAAAGGTAATTGATAGCCTGGTGCTAGCTCTTCTAAAATTGTGTGTTTTGCAGAAAATAGTGAAAAGTCTAAAAAATACGCACTATTGGCGTGAGTGAACAAGTACCTCGATGATGTTCCTGGAATGATTGCTTGTATGTAACCTAAGTTCTTCAGTTTCTGAAGTTGATTTCGAAATTGATCTCGGCTAATCCCTGCAAGATTGGTAATCGTTTTGACATCCAAATTACGCACAACTCCTGTTGGGTCCGCATGCAATAACAACACACAAAGCAACAATCGATTATTTAACTTCAAATTCGTATGTGAGACGTATTTTTGGTCAAGCGTTAATAGCTCATTGACTAACGGTTGATACTGGCTCGATGTACCCATCAACATTAATAAGCCCTGTAGTTGCCGAGAAACAATGTATTGATATGTTGGCCGGCCTCTTTTGGGCTGCGTACTTAACCGCTCCTTTTCGAAAAAACCACACTCAACAAGGTAAGTTAAAGCCTCTGATACAACCGTTTTAGAAACACTCAATTGTTTTGCAATCTCTGCAACAGTTCGTGAAATGGGGTTAGAGTGACCAAAATGCCGATTCCAGAGCAAAATAAAAAAGATTACATTTGCCTTACTTCCTTTCAGTGCATGCATTATCCGTATCATTAAAATACCTACTAAATAAAATCATTTATATCCTCTAAATACCTACTGGTAAAATATTACCGATAATTACTAGTAATTTACTAGTAATTTTTAAAAAATTGAATTTTTTATTTTAAAATGCTAAAAAAGGATTAGAAAATTTAATAAAAAACCTGCAAGTGAACCGTATAAATAATTATGGATATTGATAAATATATAAGTAACTCATATGGTACGAGGCAGTTAACTTTTCTCCTTGAAAATAATAGGGCTCAATTGGATTGGGCTTATGAGTACCTGAAGAAAAAAAATCCTTACATCATTCAACAGACGACGATGAAGGACTTAAAAAAAATTTTTATTGATAGCTGTATTCACAGGAAACTCGATAAGCAAACATTCGAGAGAATGGCCTCTAACATGGAGAAAGCTTGGAAGGCAGATGTGAAAAGACATGCAAGTGATAAAACTATGCTTAACGTCAGCATTTCGAAAGAGCACAAGTCTAAGTTTGAAGGTATGGCACTAGAGAAGAAATGCAATCACATTCAAATGCTTGAGTCGCTTATTGATGATAACTACAAGAATTTTTTACTTTTAAAGGATCAAGATTTACGTTTAAAGGAGCAAGAACTCGTAGCGAAAAATACAGAAAAAGCGAAAAAGGCAGAAATAAAGAAAAACCAATCATATACAAATCAGCATCTTAGTAGTGAACTTTTTCTACAGCAAAACTATAACAACCGTTTAAAAAAACAGATGACTGAGCTAAAGAATGAACTTCAAGCCGCAAAAGACAATTCATCAATTCTATTTGCTATCATTGAAAAAGCTGTAAAAAACCGCTCAAAGCTCACTGCTGACCATCTGATGCAAGCAACTAGAGCCCATACTTTAATCGACATTGTGCAACTTCCCTTGGAGGAGCCCATGCAGGCTACAGAATCGGATGAAAGTACTGAGCAAAACCAGACTTCAGGTCCCCGCCCTAGAAAACGAGCAAGAGCGGCTAAAACGGCTAGCCAATAGTAAAACAAAGAATCATCTCGTTAAGGCATTGGTATATGGTGGGCATATCGGTGGGTACCAATGCGAATTCCCAAGAAATAGACCACACTAGCCATTGTTAAATAATGGTTTTATTGAAAATAAAAACATTCAGATCCAAAACGTGGAATAACCTCCTCATTTCTTCAGCAATTTGCTTTTAATGCCCTACTCTTAGGGCGTTGAAAGCATCTTTGTAGTTTCATTTATCATCAGATACTTAATATTCGATGAGCCTTAGATGATACGCAAAGAATGGTAAATTCAATACGCCACACAGTTCCAAAAACATACTAATTAGATAAAACGTCGACTCGTCTTCATCAGCCTCTACACCCTACTCCTTTGGGAATAATTCAGGCAATTTAATGTGACAGCCGCAGCAAATCCCGACTAAATTAGTCAGGATTTATTGCATCACAATAAAGCTGCAAATAATATGCATGTAAATTATTTGTGCTTTGGAGTGTTGCAATGTCATCAACTAGCTTTTCGTCAGCGTCTCACGTTGAACAACCATCAGCCCCTTTATCGCCATGGCTTGAGCGTAAAGTTGGCGAGTTGGTCGCGGAGGATTTTCGCCGCGCCCATGTGTTTAGCCAATTTGGTATCGATTTCTGCTGTGGCGGTGGTCGAGCACTAATCAGTGCTTGTGAGCGAGCGCAAGCCGATCCAAATAAAGTCGTCGCCGCATTAGAGTACATGACACATTCAGGTGCTAAAGAAGATGAACTTAATCAACTACCACTTGAGCAACTAATTGATTATATTGAGCGTACACACCACCAATATGTCCGCGCTAAAGCACCGTTATTGCTGGAATACTCAGAAAAGATGGTACGCGCCCATGGCGAGCATTATGCCGAAATTGTTCCATTTGCAGGTTGGGTTCGTGCGTTGATAGAAGATTTAATACCGCATTTGATGAAGGAAGAAAATATCCTCTTTCCTGCGATTCGGGCGATGAGTCAAGGCGAGCAAGTGCAGGGTTGTTTTGGTCATATAGGTAACCCTATCAATGCAATGCAACACGAGCACGAAGAAGCAGGATTGATTTTACAAAAGCTACATGAGTTAACCAACGACTTTACGCCTCCCGAATATGCCTGTACTACTTGGCGGGTTTGTTATGCAACGCTCGCAGAATTTGAGGCGGACCTGCATAGGCACATTCATTTAGAAAACAACATTCTCTTCCCTAAGGCGCTGCAACTCGCCTAATAAACAAGATTGATTAACCACCAAGGTCAGCACAACTGCTGGCCTTTGTGATTTTGGCGTGTTACAAAAAGTGTGTGCCTTGCAAGGATAAGCCGCCATGACATACCCAACATTCGCACTCGATGATATTGCTTCTCTACACGAATCAGCCCAAGTAGAATTTAAACTCGCAAGAGGCCGTGATGGTCAAGGTCAATTACCTGAAGATATTTGGGCAACCTATAGCTCCTTCGCCAACACCTTAGGCGGAGAGATTATTCTTGGGGTACGCGAAGATCGTGGCCATTTCACCATTGAAGGCATCCCTAATCCTCTACCCGTATTACAGGAATTTTGGGAGATCCTCGATGACCCTAGCCGGATAAGCTGTAATATTTTAGCGATATCTGATGTGCAGCTGATTGAAATTATGAATAAAAGCTGATAAGGATTCGTGTCCCGCTCGCACCAGAGCACCTAAAGCCAGTATTTATAGGCACCGATGCTTATACAGGTACTTATTTTCGGGTTGGAGATGCCGACATGCATGCCAGCCGGAGACAGGTTACACAAATGCTACGCCGCGCCCATCACTGCAATAAGCTGATAAAGGCGCGGTAGTGCTTTTTCTAAAAACCAGCGAGTAAATAGCCACCCATGGCGGCAATTGCCACGCCAGATACGCGCATTAAGCTGCGTTGCCCAGTGACGCGCTGCATGCCTAGCCCTAGCATAACGCCACCTAAATGGATAACCGCAGTACCAAATAAGAAACCAAAGGCGTAAAGAACTGGGCTGGCAAGTTCAGGCATTTCCATGCCGTGGGCATGACCGTGGAAAATCGCAAACACGCCGACAAATGCCATCGCAAACAACAGCGGTAATTGGCGGTCAAAGGCAATCGCTAACCCAAGCAACAGTACTGACAAAGCAATGCCAATTTCAACAAAAGGCACCGGAATGGCATAAAGCCCCAGTATTCCACCAACCAACATAAAACACACAAAGGCTAAGGGCACAGTCCAAATCGCGCGACCACCGAGCTGCGTACTCAGCATCCCCACACTTAACATGGCGAGTAGATGGTCAAAGCCTAAAACGGGATGGTTAAAGCCTGCCATAAAACCACCACCTGAGTGGATTTCGTGTGCCGAGGCGGGCGCAATCAATAAACTCAATAGGATCAACAAACTTAAACGCACCATAGCAGTTCCTTGTCAGTAATTGGTGTAGTCATCAGGTTAAATAATTGCTAATACTCTACGGTAAAGCCAACGACTAATCCTTGATCCTTATCAGCTTAAATGGGCGACGACTCGTTTAAGGCAATAACATATCAAGTAATGAATCGAGAGTGGCAATTTCCATATGGGGTAAGAGTGCTGCAATCGGTAACGATGCCACACGGCCAAAACTGGGATTTAACCAGACAGACTGACATCCCGCTAAACGCGCACCGCGAACATCGGCATTCATACTATCGCCAACGTGCAGCAGTTGATCTAAGCCGATATCTAACCTTTCACAGGCCTGTGAAAACATATCTTTAGCAGGCTTCATCCGCACACCACTGCCAGGATGCAGCACAAATTCAAACACATTACTTAAGCCGATACGCTGTGCGTCCACATTACCATTGGTGATGCCAATCAGCCTAAAGTGGACCGATAAGCGCGTGAGTAGCGCCAAGACGTCGTCTGAAACCTTAAAATGGCTACGATGAAAATAGAAACAAGCCAAACCTTCCTGCGCGCCACGTTTTGCCTCAGGCTCACTATAACCGAGCAGTAAAAGGCCTTTATGCAGAGTCGCAATTCGCGCCGCCGAGGTGTCATGGGCAAGGGCTGGATTTTGCTGTAGTAGTTGCAACTTGAGCAGTCGCCATTGCTGCGGTTGCCAGGCCTGTGTCAGTGGAAAAGCCTGATGCAAAAACTGCATTAACTCAGCTTCGGCATTGAGAATGTGGGGTTCGTTATCGTATAGGGTATCGTCGAGATCGAAGCTAATCGCACGAATATTCTGGGGTCTAAGATAACAACGCATTATTTATCCTGTTGTTTTTTCGCTCTAGGATGGGCGTTATCATACACCTTAGCTAAGTGTTGGAAATCTAAACTGGTATAAATTTGCGTGGTAGACAGGTTTTCGTGACCTAATAATTCCTGCACCGCCCGTAAATCGGCACTGGATTCCAGCATGTGCGTCGCAAAGGAATGGCGTAACTTGTGGGGATGAACCCGCAGAGAAAGCGCCTGTTCCTGCCCCCATTTGCTCATGCGCGCCTGAATGCTGCGATGGGATAAACGCTTACCCTTTTCGGTGACAAACAATGCGTTATCTTCACAGGGGATTTGCCTGCGGCACTCAAGCCAAGCGCCTAAGGCATCAATAGCATAACGCCTACGGGGACGATACGCTCCTTGTTGCCCTTACCTAATACCCGCACTTCACGCTGATCATATTGCACACTGGATAAATCGAGCGCTGCGAGTTCTGCTAAACGTAACCCGCTGGAATAGCATAGCTCCATAATGGCTTTATCACGCAGTGTTAGCGGATCATTGCCTTCAATCTCAAGCAAATGAGTGAGGGAATCGACATCGATATTTTTCGGTAAAGGCTTAGCTTGCTTGGGCGCACTCAGCCCCTTGGCAGGATTGAGTTCTATCACGCCTGCGCGCAGTAAAAACCCTCCCCACTGTTTTACTGCCGATAACCATAATGACAGCGAGCGCGGACTCAGTCCCTTGCGGTGTAACTTAGCAAGCACTTGTTGCCAATGCTCACGCCCGACATTGAGCAGGTCAACACCTTCGGGCAGTAACTCGCTTCCCCGCTGCAACTCGTACATATAATTGCGAACCGTATGCGCCGATAACTGACGTTCAGACTGCATATAGGTTTCAAATTGCTGTAAATAGGAGTGACAACGCGCGGGCATATCATTAGCTGGCGAGTTCATATTGGACTCCTCATCAGGGCTTAGAGTTTGGCGAGCATATGTGCCAGCAATCGCCGAAGTTGCTCGAGCAGCATATTGTCCATATCGGGATGAAAATGGGTGGCATCGTGGCTGGCAACTGCAAAAATGACAGGAATATCATCAGCTAGTTTAACTAATGCCACCGAGCCGACCTCACTGCCAAATAAGCGTTTCGCCTCTTGTTGTGTCAGACGACCAAAATAGTAATTCTTGCGTAAACGCTGCGCCCAAATCGCCTTCATCTCAATATCGGCCTCTAACACACTGATAAGACGCACATGGGTAAAATTAAACTGCGCCTTTAAATTATCAGCCAGCACTTCTTTAAGGGATTCTAAGTTAACGCAATTGAGTAGCTTAAAAGACAGTTCAGTATTAAATCGGAATATCTTTTCATTACGTGCAGCCATGGCCAGTAAACTGGTGATTTCTTCTTCGAGTTGCCCAACCCGCAGGCGCAACAACTCTTGACGTCGTTCGACTAAGGAAATCGCACCGCGCTCCAAATGGGGCAAACGCATCGCCAATAACAGCTCGGGATACCGATTAAAAAAGTCAGGATTATCGAGTAGATATTCGCGAATAATCAACTCATCAAAGGGAAGATTGGTCTGCGGCATCAAAGGCTCGGTCATAACTGAATTTGTCCATCATAAACGTGCTGCGCAGGGCCTGTCATCCACAGCGGTTTGCCTTCACCTTCCCAATTGATGGTTAAGCTGCCGCCCGGTAAATCCACTTGTACTTGTTGATCGAGTTTACCTTGAATTTGTCCGACTACTACGGCAGCACAAGCACCTGTGCCGCAGGCTAAAGTCTCAGCCGCACCACGTTCGTAAACTCTAAGCTTGATATGACCCGAGTTCACCACCTGCATAAAACCAACGTTTACTCCGCGCGGGAATCGCTCATGCTTGGTGAGTAACGCACCGATTTCGGCGACATTCGCGCTGGTAACATCTTCCACATCGAGCACGCAATGGGGATTGCCCATGGAGGCCGCACCACACAAAAAGGTTTGTTGCGGCGTTTGCAGCAGATAGGTTTTTTCGGCCTTTTTGGCTTTAAAGGGGATTTGGCTAGGTTCGAGCACGGGCACGCCCATATTCACAGTGACAGTACCATCGCGCTCAAGGCGCAGTGTCATCTTACCCGCAGAGGTACTTACACGAATTTTATTCTTATTCGTCAGCCCCTTATTACGGACAAACCGCGCAAAGCAACGGGCGCCATTGCCGCAGTTTTCGACCTCACCACCGTCGGCATTAAAGATGCGATAATGAAAGTCGAGGTCGGGATCATAGGGTGGCTCAACCAGCAAGAGTTGGTCGAAACCGATGCCAAAGTTACGGTCAGCTAAACGGCGGATCTGCTCAGGCGAAAAGAACACGTTCTGCGTGACACCATCGACCACCATAAAATCGTTGCCAAGTCCGTGCATCTTAGTGAATTGGATCAAGATACTTATCCTTTAAGCCTAGGCGCCGCCATAACTAGCCAAGCGCCTGAATCAATATAATTTTCTAGTTTACGGCAGGAGCTGCTCACCTTGCCAGAGCTGCGCTAATTTTTCTCGCTCACGCACCAAATAAGCCTTATTGCCATCCACCATGACCTCGGCCGCACGCGGACGGGTGTTATAGTTTGAGGCCATGGCAAAACCGTAGGCACCGCTTGAGCGCACAACCAGTAAATCCCCCGCCGCAATCGCGAGTTGTCTGTCCTTCCCTAAAAAGTCACCGGTTTCGCACACTGGCCCTACAATATCAAATACTTGCGTATCTTCATCCCGTGGATTCACCGGAATGATATTTTGCCATGCACTATAGAGTGCGGGCCGAATTAAGTCGTTCATGGCACCATCAACAATCGCAAAACGTTTGTCACTGTTTTCTTTGAGGTACAGCACCTCAGTCACAAAAATCCCCGCATTGGCAGCAATCGCACGGCCCGGTTCGAAAATCAGTTTGAGCTTGCGATGACCTAAACGCTTGAGCAGTGCAGCGGCGTACACATCAGGATGCGGTGGCGTTTCATCATCATAGGTCACCCCTAAACCGCCACCCACATCAAAGTGCTCAATCACTATCCCTTGCTCGGCTAGGCGGTCAATGAGCGATAGCATTCTGTCCATTGCATCGAGAAACGGCTGAATTTCAGTGAGCTGTGAGCCGATATGGCAATCAACCCCTTTTACCTGCAAATGCGGCAGCGCATGGGCGCGAGCAAATA
Source organism: Shewanella sp. POL2 (assembly GCF_000282755.1). NCBI lineage: Bacteria > Pseudomonadati > Pseudomonadota > Gammaproteobacteria > Alteromonadales > Shewanellaceae > Shewanella > Shewanella sp. POL2. Next base: position 8,983 of record NZ_AKZL01000080.1, on the reverse strand, counting down.
CGACTTCGGCCTCATCCATGGCGATACCAAATTTGTTCTCTTTAAGACCCGTCGAAATATAAGGATGCGTACCAGCATCGACATCGGGATTCACCCGTAGTGACACGGGGGCAACTTTACCTAAGCGGCCTGCGACCTGATTTAACTGTTCAAGCTCGGCGCTCGATTCGACATTAAAGCAATAAATACCGAGGTTAAGTGCCAGTTCCATTTCGGCAACGGTTTTACCCACGCCAGAAAACACCACTTTGGCAGGGTCGCCACCGGCTTCAATCACCCGCGCTAACTCTCCGCCCGAGACAATATCAAAACCACTGCCTAAACGAGCCAAGACGTTTAGCACGGCTAAGTTCGAGTTGGCTTTCACCGCGTAACACACTAAATGTGGATGGTCGGCCACCGCATTGTTAAACGCATGCCAGTGACGTTCGAGCGTCGCACGGGAATAAATATACAGTGGCGTGCCATACTGCTGGGCTAAATCATTGACCCGACAGCCTTCGGCGTGCAGGGTATTGTCTTGGTAGAGAAAGTGATCCAATGTCCGATTCCTTACTGCGCTTTGTTGTAATTATGCTGATTATTATTGTGTTTTTTCAGTTTCAGCTTGAGGCTCCGCCGGGTTGGCAGGGGTTGCCTCACTCTTCGGCGCCTTAATTTCTGTAGGCTGACTCACCTCTGCGGGAGAGGATTTATACAGGGGGCCTTTTTGACCGCATGCTGTAATGAATAGGCTACCAAGCAATAACAATAAAAACAGTCTCATTTTTCTCAACATCTGTGCATCTAGTGTCTAATCGTCTTATAATCGCACCCATCTTGACGAAAGCAAAGGACAGAAATGCATGGCCATGACAGATACAGAATTTCACCAGCTCGCCGATGACATGTTCCAAGCGATAGAGACCGCTATCGAAACCGCAATTGATGAACAAGATGCCGATGTGGATATTGATGCCAGTGGTAACGTGTTACAGCTAGAATTTGTCGATGGTTCGAAAATCGTAATCAACAAACAGGAACCTTTGCATGAAATTTGGGTAGCAACGCGTTTCGGTGGCTATCACTTTGGCTATGTAGAGGGAAAATGGCTTGATGGTCGTAATGGCGGCGAGTTTATGCCCTTTGTGCAGGACTCGATTCTACGCCAAAGCGGTATCGAACTCAGCCTCTCCTAAGCCGCGGCTTTATTCCTAAGCGGGAGGTCGCTCCCGCTTAAAACTCCACATTGGCGTTATTGATATCCACCCCAAAGGGCATCACGGTTAGCTCACCCGCCACCCGTACTAAATGGAAAAACTGCGGAATATTAAACCGTGCTTTTGATGCATAAAATTCATCAAAAACATAGTGATGACTCACTTTGTTGACCAATTCGCTCATATCTGAACCAGACTGCACATAATGACTCAGCTGATTTTCCTCATCGAGAATAAACACATCTAAGCTATCGGTGCGTTGCCGCAGAAAGTACTGGATCGCTCCCTTGGCGGCAAAGTTTTGAATGATTTTCGGCATGCTCGAAAAAGGGTCATCCCCCAACTCTGGCCGAGGCAATTGTACTAAATGACTACGAGCAAGTTGCTGATAAAAAGATTTGGCATCACTCAAGTCCTGATAGGCCATCCCCAAAGGATTAAAAAAGATCCCGTAACGGGTATGACTAATCTGCAGCGGCTGCACTAAGGTGCTCGATTGTTGCACCTGTTGACAGAGTCGTACCGTTTGTTTAAGCAAGTTTTTCACCGCTAACTTAAGTTGTGGCCTGAGCTTTTGCGAACAGCTAATCACATCCATATCCACGGGATGAGTCGCTCGCCTTAGCCCTGGAGTGACAAACGCGAGTGCCTGCAATAATGCGGTTTCGCCCTCAAAACGATGACACTGCCACTCCCCCCAACTATTAAGGCAAATAGCATCGAGGGCGCCGAGCATATTTTCTTGCTTACGACCCAATGAAAACACGTTGGCATTCATGACATCGACCATCATCTCTTGCCCTTGCCAATGGATAGTAGGATCACAGTCGAGGTTTAGGATAAAAATGAGTTTTCTAAAATGCCAAGGCTGACATAGGTCAAGCTTTGAGACCCGCCAATCATGATCGATAAAATTAAGTAATCGTTTTGAAGCGTCGGTCAACCTTCGGGATTTAATCTTACTCTGGCCAAACTCATACCATTTGGTTTCTGGCGTCGATACCCCATTTAAGCAAGCCCAAATCATCAGCGCTGACGGGCTTTTCCCTTTGCAAATAGCAGATTCACCTAACAGATTCTGCGGCTTTGGCCCCTGGCGGTAGAGGTAATATTGATTTTCCTTGTTACTGGACACCATGGTTACTTCAGATTCAGCAACCGAGTGGCTCCAGAGCAAATTCAGCTTAGCGATTTGGTCTTCATCTTGGCTAAAGTAAGTATGTAGTTTGCGAGTGAGCATCCCCAACTCTTCAATCCTGAGTCCTTCGTTTAACTCATGGGTGGAGGCGAAACGCAGTAAGGTTTGATAACTCGCTAGCAGCAATTCATTAAGCTGCTCATTAAACCAATTGAGCTGGCCACTATGCCAATGCTCACAATCATCTAAGGTAGTAATTAAACTGTTGGGCCACTGCCACTCTTGCACCAACTTTTGCATTTTGGCATAGCGCCAATCTTTACCTTGGTCAGACACACTTAAGAACACGCCACATTTTAGATAAAAACAGCGGCGCACAATTTCCAGCCGACGACTATCATTCTGCTTTAATAAATAGGCTTCAATCGCCTCATAAATTGCGTAATAAGCATCGTTAGCAGTAGAAAAATCCCCTGCTAAGGTCTTTTGCCAAAGCCGGTCACACAGTAACTGAGAATGGGGATATTCACTGGCATAAGCCTCAAGCAAAAGTACTTTAATCAACGCTTTATGCGGCTTATTTAAGCCTTTATAAAGCTGCCAAAGCGAGGCACCAAAATACTCGCTTGCCGGTAACTCGTGCACATTACCAAGATATAGCAATTCAGGATTGAGCTTAGCATCAGGCCACCATGCAATAGTTTTACCCGCCAAGCGAATTTGGCTGCGATAAAACTCCTCAAGCAACAGCCAATGCTGCGTACTGCCACTGTGCTCATGAGCCATAGAAGACTGGCAACTGGTACGCTGTGAGATATCACCACAAAATTGCAGTGGATGAACCAAGTAAAAATTCACCTCAAACTGATACTCTGCAAACCAAGCGGTTAGTCGTTCCGTTTTTAATTTAACCAAGGCTAAGTCGTCATCACACAAATCCTCATGATGGACTAGCCACACATCCACATCACTTTTTGCATTCTGACCAAAGCTAGCTGTACTGCCCATGGCATATATCCCTTCGAAGGCATAACAATCCATGTCATTAGGTATAAAAGGCAGCTTAAACACATCACAAGCCTGGGCTTCTATTGAGCCCGCCTTGTAACCATAAATACCGCAAGGCGTATTAGGATCAACGTATCCTGGATACTGAACGCTATTCTGTTGAAGTAAAAAGGGGATCAAACGGAACAAATGCTTTTGCAACGGAGACAACAAGGCTAAGGCCCGTGCAATACGAACCTGATTAAGTCTTTCTGCAATATCAGGAAACTGGCCTTGCTGATCCATCCTAGAACACGACACTTAAGCACAATTGAGAAGTGTGCTCATGTTAACACTTTTGCAAAGCTGAGCAACTAAATGAGATATTCATCACACTTTTATACTATTTAGAACACCGCCGACTTCAAAGAATCGATACGGCTTCCTTACATTCGCGAATAGCCAATGTTAGCATTGGCGCAACTAAGATCTCGGATGGAAACTAGGCATGTCTGAAAACCGCATACGTATCGCTACCCGCAAGAGTCCGCTGGCCATGTGGCAAGCTGAATTTGTTAAAGCAGAATTAGAACGCGTTCACCCAGGTATTGTGGTGGAGCTATTGCCAATGAGCACTAAGGGCGATGTTATCTTAGACACGCCATTAGCGAAAGTTGGTGGTAAAGGCTTGTTTGTGAAAGAACTCGAAGTCGCTATGCTCGAAGACCAAGCCGATATCGCCGTACACTCGATGAAAGACGTGCCAGTAGATTTCCCCGAAGGCTTAGGGCTGGAAGTGATTTGTGAACGCGAAGATCCACGCGATGCCTTTGTGTCTAACCTTTATAAGTCAATCAGTGAGCTGCCACTCGGTGCCACGGTAGGCACCTCAAGCCTACGCCGTCAGTGCCAACTGCGCGCCTCACGCCCAGACCTGATTATCAAAGATCTGCGTGGCAACGTCGGTACTCGCCTCGCGAAACTCGATAACGGCGAATACGATGCGATTATCCTGGCTGCGGCGGGTTTAATTCGCCTGAAATTATCTGAGCGTATTGCTAGCTTTATTTCTGCGGAAGAATCCTTACCCGCAAACGGTCAAGGTGCTGTCGGTATCGAATGTCGTACCAATGATGAGCGCGTTAAAGCATTATTGGCACCTTTAGAGCACTTAGAGACTCGCTACCGAGTCATCGCCGAACGCGCCATGAATACTCGCCTCGAAGGTGGCTGCCAAGTTCCTATTGGCGCCTTTGCCGAAATAGATGGTGATGAGATGACACTGCGCGGCCTCGTTGGTAATCCAGATGGTAGCGAAATCATCGAAGGCGTGATCACAGGTCCAAAGACCGAAGCGACGCAACTCGGTGTTGCCCTTGCTGAAGAACTACTGAGCAAAGGCGCTAAAAGCATCCTCGACGCTGTTTACGCCAAAGCCTAAGACGATGAAAGTCTTACTGACGCGCCCCGAGGGGCGCAATCAGTCGATGGTCGATGCCTTGAATGAAAGAGGCATCGGACACTGCGTGACGCCACTGCTCTGCGTTGAGGCCACGCCCCCTCTGCCGCCAGACTCTTCACATCCACTCGCTAATGTCGATATGGTTATCTGTATCAGCGCCAATGCCGTCAGCTTTGCTGATGCTGCGTTTAAAGTCGATACAGCCCAAGTTAAAGACTGGCCAAGCGTACCTTATTTCGCCGTGGGTCATGCTACGTGGGAAGCGCTGCAAGAGAAGGGAATTGAAGCTCTCGAAGCACCGGATGATTGTCAGCAAACAGAAGGCTTGCTGACATTGCCTGCACTGCAACATATCCAAGGCAAACATATCACTATCATTCGTGGTGTCGGTGGTCGTGAAGCCCTCGCTGAGCAACTGAGTGCCAGAGGCGCGAGGCTGCGCTATTGGGAAGTCTATCAACGCGCTTGCCCACCACTCGATGGCGCAGCGGTTAGCCAACACTGGCGAGACTTAGGGATAGATACTATTGTCGTGACGAGTGGTGAAGTACTAGATAATCTGATTAATCTAGTGCCAAAAGAGTTATTTGCATGGCTGCGCTCATGTCATATCATAGTCCCCAGTAACCGAGTAGAAGCTCAAGCTCATGCCTTTGGTATAACCCAAGTCACCAATGCCAATGCCGCCAACAGCAAAGCCGTGCTAAACGCCCTTAAACTCTAAGCGCTATTTAGCCCGATTTTACTCGAATTTCGGCAGTAGCATGATTTTAAGGACTGTTAAATGGATAACAACAAGCACGACGCCCAAAGCCCAGAGTCACAGGCTATCCCAGTTCTCGCCACATCGGTCAATACCGATGACGCTGCACCACACAACCAAGCTTCAGAGTCACAGGCAAGCAAGCCTGAAGAACAAGAAGTCAAACCTGCCGACACTAAGTCGCAAGCCAGCAAACCCAAATCGACCCAAGCTGCTCGCCAAGTGGTGCAAGTGAATCGTAGCTCATGGGCTATTCGTTTTGGTGTACTACTGGCCTTAGGCTTGACCGTTTGCACCATAGGTGGTGGCTATTTGCTGTATCAACAAATGCAGCAACAGCTTCAACTGCAAGAGACGAAAAATCTAGCCCTGCAAGATCAGTTGCAGCAGGCTTTACTCGTCCCAAATCAGCGTCTTGCACAACTTGAGCAACAACAACTCGCAGATGCAAAAACCTTCCAAGAGTTATCTAAGCTTGCCACAGATCAAAACCAGTTACAGGACAGACTAGAGAAACTGGCCCAGCGCAGCCCAACCCACTGGATGGCCTCAGAAGCCGAATATCTAGTAAACATGGCTGGACGTAAGCTTTGGCTCGAAAAAGATCCACGTACGGCAACCGATTTATTAAAATCCGCGGATGAAACTATTGCCGCGATGAACAACCCCGCATTACTGCCAATCCGTAAGGCATTGGCAAAGGATATTGCGGCGACCACCAATATTAAGAGTTTGGATATTGAAGGTGGTGTATTAGCACTCGATGCCTTAATCGACCAACTTGACAAATTGCCGCTAAATCGTGCCGACGCTGAAGCAAGCACGGCTGAAGATACGACCATTTCCGGCGATCTTAACGATTGGCAAAGTAATCTGAGTAAAACCTGGAAGGCGTTGACTCAAGATTTTATTACTATTCGTCATCGCACCGCCGATGCGCCAGCCCTACTTGCTCCAGAGCAACAATGGTATTTGGTTGAGAATATCCGCCATAAACTGCTGCAATCACAACTGGCACTCTATCGCTATGATAGAGCCGCTTATCATCAATCACTGATGATGGCGCGCCAGTGGATCCAAACCTATTTTGATGTTCAAGCGCATCAAACTAGCGAGGCCATTGCCGAAATCGACAAGTTGGCAACACTCGATCTTGACCCTATTACGCTGAAATCCTTTGCCGCTAAACCGCTGTTATTACAGTTAACCAGCTATGGTGAACTCACCTCTGCAGAGGAACCGCAGCTATGATTAAGGTATTAATATTTCTTGGTATTATACTTTTAGGCCTGTGTATCAGCCCCTGGATTGTTGGCAATACTGGCTATGTGTATATTGCCGCGGGTGATTACCAGCTTGAGACCAGTTTAGTTTTTGGCATCGTCATGTTAATCGTGTTTTATGCGCTATTCCAAGTGCTGGAGTGGTTAGTGATCACTGTGATTAATCTGCTGCTTCGTAGCCGTTTTATCCCGCAGCATTGGCGTCGCCGGTCTGCCAAGAAACACACTTTGATGGGCGCACTCGCGATTGCCGAAGAAGATTGGCCTGCGGCAGAACGCGCCATGATTAAAGGGGCCGACAACGGTGAACTGCCAGCATTAAATTTGTTAGCCGCTGCACGTGCTGCTCAACATCAAAATAAAACTGCCGAGCGAGATCAATATCTTGCCCGCGCTGAAGCCCAGCCTATGACGGCCAATGCGGTAGCAACCACTCGTACCCGTTATTTACTCAAACAAGGTGAATTAGCCTTAGCCAGAGCCGAGCTCGATAAGTTAGCCCCAACTAGCAAGAGTAAAGCCCCTGTGCTGAAACTCGCCCTCGAGTTATATCGCGCCCAGGAAGATTGGGAAGCGCTTAAGCTATTGCTCCCAATACTGAAGAAACGCCAGATCTTAGAGGATGCAAAGTTAAATACGCTGAATGTTGAAACCCATTGCGCCCTATTAAAAGCGGCGAGTCTAAAAGGGGAAGAAGCCCTAGAACAATGCTGGCAATGGCTTTCACGCGATGAACGTAACCAGTCTGAGTTTTTAGCGATTTATGCCATGGGCTTGTGCCGCTTCAATCGTAAAGACCAAGCGCTTAAATTACTCTCGAAAAAGCTACGTAGCTCGCCAGAGTCAGCACTGTTAGAAGTGATACCACAGATCGTCACCGCCCATGACGAAGATATCCGCAAGCAATTGCTCAAGCATGAAATCACCCATGAGAACAATGCTGATTACCAACGGTGTTTAGCGCTACTCTACCAACAAACCCGGGATATGAAAGAAGCCAAAATCCGCTGGCAGAATGTTTGTCGTCTTGCTCCGAGTAAAGACTCTTGGCTGGCGTTAGCACGTATTCAAGAGCAACTTGGCGAACAAGGTCATGCTAACCAAAGCTATCGTCAGGCAGTAAACCTATAACTTCTATCAACCGCAATCCATTAGGCGGATTGCGGTCCCTTCTCATTCAACCTTGAACATACTTGCCGCACATCATTTATAAAATATTAAACCCGATCTTAAGAATAATTTGTTATTAGTATGTTTATTTTGATAGTTAAGAGACACTAAATGCAGTTTCTTTTGCGTTTTAAGATACTACATCTAGTTCTGTCACTTTTAAGTGCCATTTTTTCGCACTCCGCCCCTTAAAATCCAGCTATAGCAAGCCATTCCGACGCGTCAAAAAATTGACTTACACACGCGACCAAGCTAAAATTTAGCCACTTGTATCACAATTCAGCGTATTTGTTGAATTTGTGCATCTTCGGATTAACACACTTTGGCTGTTGGGAGCTAATTATGGGATCGATCATTACAACAAAGAAAGGTTTGCTGAAACTTGTTAAAGGGCAAATCGAAGTCGAGGTTAATGGTTCAAATCAACCCGCTAAGGATGGCGAACAACTCCCAAAGGGTGCAGTTCTCCATATCGGCGAAAACGCGACTTATGAAATCACTTTCGATGATGGCACCAAGCTGTCTAATGAAATAAATGAAATAGAAGTCAATCCAGCATCTGCTGCGGTTGTTGCCCCAGTGACAGGTGAAGCCACACCTGATGAAATTCAAGCATTACAAGATCTTATTGCTTCAGGTGAAGACCCAACTAAAAATTTACCTGAAACCGCAGCAGGGAATGCACCAGCCAGTGATGGTAACTCTGGCTATGTTAGCCTTGCTCGTGATGGTTCAGAAGCTCTCGCCACATCAGGTTATAGCACTTCTGGACAAACACTAGCCGCATTTGCACCCGACACTCCCGAACAGTCAATTGCCATAGACTCCCCATCCTTGCTCGCTAACGACAGCATTACCATAGATGAAGACTCCGCTGCCACTGGTAACGTCCTTAGCAATGACAGTGATATTGACAGTACCTTGTCTGTTGTCAGCTTCACCGTAAACGGCAATACCGTGACTGCGGGCACCACCGTTGCG
>NZ_AKZL01000079.1:0-21283 GCF_000282755.1 Shewanella sp. POL2 | reverse complement strand
CCATGACCAACAAAACCAAAGGTATTGCTTAGAAATTAAGCTTACCTAGGATATCTTGAACCTTGGCTGAACCATAACCTTACTGCTCGTTACGCATCTCTTGGCATTGAAATCCCTGTTTACGGGAGTCAAAACCACATTTTAGACCGCATTCCCAAGGCACGTTATCGTAAAAAGATGATTGCTCTTTGGCAAAGTCTCGACAGGCCTCATAGCTGTTGAAATTATCAGTTTTTTTATACTTACCAGAATCATAACCATGGGTATAAATAAAAGATGACCAAGTTTCTGGGCGCGTGTCTTTCTCCCCTGAGGAGATAAACCAAATCGCGCTGGTAAAACAGGAAAGTAGGATCAATACAAATACAGGTACAACGGGGAATTTCATTTTTAATTAGAGGTCATAAAACAGTGTGCGAAGGATAATACTTTTTTAGGTAATATGCGCGTTAAAAAGTCACAAATTAATAACTTTATCCCTTATTGGGTATTGGATACAAAAAGATACGATATCATCTGAAATTTTCTATCATATTTACTAATTTATACAAAAGCTTACTGATTATGTGCTGTTAAGGGGAGCGTTTTGCATTAAGCTCGAGTTCAGGTTAGATTTTGTACGGTATAACGCAGAAACTATTAGGCTTAGGAGGCAAATATGAAAGTCCAGTTCCTATTACTCGCCGGTGTGTTGAGTTGCAGTAGTGTGTGGGCCGCCGATGAGGCGAAAACTGACCCTGTGACTGAAGACGGAGTGGTGAAGATTGTTTGGCAAAATCCAAAAGATTTTCGTGATATTAAATCTTCGGGCGAAATTCAGTCCCGTTATGAAAAGCGTTTATTCGATACCTTAACCACAAATATCAATAAAGAAGCCGTAAAAGTCTTAAAACCGAACCAAAAGTTGGAGATGACAGTTACTGATGTCGACTTAGCGGGCGATATGCGTCCAACCTTTGGGGCGACAGCTGATGATTTACGGGTGATAAAAGATCTTTATCCACCCCGTATAACCTTTAGTTATCAAGTGCTTGAAAATGACAAAGTGATCATCGCGGGGGATGAAAAACTCTCCGACATGGGCTTTATGTCCGGCATTCAGTCAGTGAATGACAAGCCATTTATGTATGAAACAAAAATGCTCAGCGATTGGTTGAAAAAAACCGTTGCGCCTAAGTTGTAGGCATTAGTCCCATCTAAGCACTCAAGGCTTGAAGAGTCTCTTCTTGTTCTTCTAACAGGCAAAATCCGTTACTTGCGGATTTTGCCTGTTTTTTTGCCTTGGCACTTAAGGTCGATAGGCTGTGTTCATTGCAGTTAAAGGTATGGGCTGGTGTGAGTACGCCGACGCATAGGCTGATCAACTTGTGATAACAAGCTTGTCCTTGCCTGTCATCTGCCAGCATTTCTTGGGCTTGCCAATGTTCGGCACTATAGAAGAGAGGTTTATTGGTTTCAAAATCCGTCAATATCCGTTGGCAACGATCGATAAGTTGATTGCAGGTACTGATCACCACAAAGTCATCGCCGCCCACATGGCCAATAAAGCAGTTGTCCGTCTTGTATTTCACTAATAGATTGGCGACCTCGCAGATCACCTCATCGCCGCGGCAAAAGCCGTAAATATCGTTGTAAGGCTTGAACTGACACAGGTCAAAATAGGCCAAGTAGAAAGGCTTTTGTTGAGTTCTGAGACGTTTTAGTTCTTCTTGGATCGGCACATTACCGGGTAAATCAGTTAAGGGATTGGCATGCCTTGCCATCTTGATCCTGTGCTCGGTGATCCGCTGGAGCAAATCTTTGGTGTGGCCAATCCCGAGTAATTGCCCTCGGCGCAGAATAATAAATTGCTGGGCGACGGTATTGGCGCTCTCCGAGGTCAATAACTGACTCACAATGGAGAGCGGTTCGTTAGCTTCAATTTGTAGCACTTGGTGATCCATCACCTCGCTAACCGCATGATTTTCATGAAGCGCCCGACCATAGGGGGTACTGAAAAGTTCGAGCAGAGTGGCTCGGCTAATAATCCCCAGCGGCAGTTGATCTTGCGCCACAACGACAGCTTGTAAGGTGGGTTGGGCGCTAAAGGTGTCGCTTAGGTGCTTCAGCTTGAGTGTCGGCACCACTGTTAGTGCACTGGTACAGAGGCTTTCAGCGGATTCGCTATATCTTGGCTGAATTTGGGTGTTGTTAGGGACTAAGGTCGCTTTCATTGCGCGACTTGGTTGTGCCTCTGGACGTCCAAGCAAATAACCTTGGCAATAAACAATTCCTAGCTGTTTAAGTACGGCTAGTTCTTCTTGGGTTTCAATTCCTTCGGCAATCACTTTACAAGTAAGGCTTTGACAGAGTTCGACAATCGAGCGCACAAACTCTTGTTTAACTGGGGTCGAATCAATTTGGTGGATAAAGTGCCGATCGATTTTTACATAGTCGGGGGATAACTCTGACCACAGCCGTAAACCCGAATAGCCTGCACCTAAATCATCAATAGCCGTCATAAATCCTTGGCTACGATAGTGATTCAGGCAAGATTTGAGTAAATCAATGTCATCGGCGGGATATTGCTCCGACAGCTCAATTACCACTTGTGAGGGTGAAATCCCGAGTTGTTGCAACAGTTGCAGCGTCATACCTTTAGGGTGAGCCGGATCGAGCAGGGCTTTTGGGGAAATATTGATAAACAAGCGCCCTTGAAACTGACGTAGCTTAAATTGCTCCAGCGCAATACGGCGGCATAAGGTTTCTAACTCACTCAACTTGCCTTGATGCTCGGCGGTTTTAAAGAGGGGAACGGGTGAATAAAGTGGGCTGTGTTCTGGCCCACGACTGAGCGCCTCAAAGCCGTGGATCTTATGTTCCAATATATTGAAAATGGGCTGAAATAGGGGGCTGATTGCCCCCTTCGCAATTATCTTATCAAGCTCTTGTGCTAGATCTAAACTCGTCATTACTTCTGCCCCCGCAACAATGTTTGCGGAGTCTATGACTTAGAAATGACAAAATGATGACAATTTGTGCGGCTGAAAATCCACTCGTGGAAATGGAATTAACTTTGCTTTTTAAAGGCGTGCAGCGTTTGCAGCAGCGCGGCCAGTTGACGCACTAAGGTTTCGAGTGCGACGGGGTCAAGGCTAGTGTGTTGCTGCAATTTAGTTAAGTCATCGACCAGTTCTTGCACGTATGGCAAAAAGCGATTGCTTGAAACCATAAACCCTTGTTCGGCTGTAAAGATACTCGTGAATTTTCCATGGCCAGCTTTTTTCAATTCATCTAACTTAGCGTCGGCATCGATGGCTTGGCGATAGGCGATTTGAAGATTTTCTTTCAGTTGCTCTATAACCTTAGTGTGTGGCATAACAGCGTCTCATTGCAAAATTTGCAGGAATTATAAGGGGCAAAGGATATGGCAACAAGTCGGTGGCGACTATTACTCGTACTCTTAAGTGTTACGCTGTTTGCAGGTGGGATAACTTGGGCTGCACCTTCGGATAAACCGCCATTTTATCGTGTGCAATGGCAGGGGAAATCAGCTTATCTGCTGGGCTCTATTCATATTGGTCGTGCTGATTTTTATCCTATGCCTGCACAAGTTGAGGCGGCGTTCGCCAAATCCAAAGGACTTGTTGTCGAAATCGATATGAATAAGGTTGATAGCCGTGCCTTATTGCAAAAATACGGTATGGCAAATTCAGCGCAAGGGCTTGATTGGCAAAGTAGAGATAAACAAACAGTCGCTACAATGAACCAATATTGTGGGGATAAAGCGAGTTTATGTCAGTCAATTCAAGCTTTCGCGCCTTGGCTACAGGCATCTCAACTTAATCTATTACGCTACAATGGCTTAGGTTTTAGCACCGATTATGGTGTCGACATGCAGTTGCTTGGGCGCGGGGATAAGCCGGTTTATGAGTTAGAGACGGCTGACTCACAGTTTCAATTACTTGCCTCCTTCGATAGTCAAATCCAGTGGGCAATGGTACGTGAAGCTATTGATGCGCCGGATGCTGAGCTGCTCTCACTGGTTGATGCATGGCGCAGTGGTGATGAAGCCGCGCTGGATACGCTAATGCAGGAGCAACTGGGTGGCGAGGGTGATACACAGATGCTGGATAAAATTCTCTGGCAGCGTAATAAAGTCATGGCTGATGGGATAATAAGATTGATGGGTTCAGTAACTGCTAGCGAGCCTTTATTTGTAGTGGTGGGAGCGGGCCATGTGGTTGGCGATAAGAGTGTGGTGCAACTCCTTAAGCAGAAGGGCGCGACAGTAACCGCCTGTTGGCGTGAGCAATGTGACTGATCATACTGATATTTAGTGATTTGACTGGGATTGTGCTTGGGACTCTGAGTTTTAACGCACTTGGTGCACTGAGTTAGGAGCAAATCATCGGGTGATTTAATAATACAGGACGCCAAGGCGTCCTGTATTATTTCGCGATATTACTCAGATGCTTGGGACGTTGCAGCGCTTTGCCCTAAAAAATGCACATAACGACCGAGCGAAATATAGGGCTCGCGTTGCGAATATTCGAGCTCCATCGCCAGCAGTTTTTGATAGTCAAAATCCGCAGCTTGCTGTTTTTTCAAATAATCGTGGATCACTCGCACGCCCGACTCGCGCTGCAGGGTCATGTGCCATCCGGCAAACCATTGTTTAACATCATGGATATAAAGCGGGTGCGTTGGCGTGAGGCGTACCTTCTTCTTCACCTTTAGATCGGCGGCCACATAGTCGAAATTACCCGACACGAGCGCATGGAATCGCATCGCTTCTTTATTATAAAACATCAGCGAAAACAGCCCATTGGGCTTAAGCATGGTCAATAAGCCTTCCATGGTGGTCTTGGCATCGACTAGCCATTCAACCACGGCATGACAAAGGATAAGATCGAACATGCCATGTTCAGCAATCGATAAGGCTTGAATGGGCGAATGTACTAAGCTGATGGCCAATGGCGTGTCGCTGGCATCGATTTGCTCTTTCGCTTGGGCGAGCATTTCGGCGGAAATATCGCACAGTACGACTTCATGTCCGAGACGTGCTAGCTTTTGGCTGAAGTAACCAAAACCGCCGCCGGCATCTAAAATTCGTAATTTTTTATCGCCAAATTGCGCTAATGCAGGAGCAAGATCGCGCCATAGCACGGCAGCACGGATTTCACCTTTAGGCGTGCCATAAATATTCTTCGCGAATTTTTGCGCGAGTTTATCGAAATTCTTATCTTGCACGGGTTAACTAAGTTAAAGACTGGGGGCGATAGTGTCGCACAGGCGGCATATTTTCGCACTTTTCCTGTAGCTGCGATGATTGTTGCTTTTGGTGTTGCGTGTAACTTTTTGATTTTAAAGGTGGTAAAAAATCCTACTTTACTTAGGGATACCCAGAACTCGATCCTCTAGGGTATAATCATGCCGTTTTCGATAAACCTGACTCTAATATACCCAAGCGACCTGAAGATATGAGTTTCAGAGCGTCTAGGGGGCTTCAATTCAAGGCGCATCAATGAAGGAATGTGAACACCTTGTGAATTGATGCAACACCGAAGTGGAGTGCCCTAGGCGCTCCGTCTCGGCGGGTTTTAACGCTCTTTATGCTGTGTTGGTTATTTTTAACTTAGTCCACTAGGTCCGCAAATAACCGCCTTGCCTAAAGAGCGTTACATTCCCGCTGAATCCTCATCTTCAGGTTGTTTGGGTATAATTGTCCATTCGGAGAGTCAGCATCAGCCCTTTTAAGACACTGTTTTGCCTGTTTTACACTCGTGATTTTTTGATTTTCCAGATGTTATGCATCTGTCCGGGGGTATTGCTGGCTATCCGTGCATAGGGATAGTTAATTAAAAGGTACTCAGACTTGAATAATGCATATTGTGTTGAATTGAACGCGATGCCGTCGCTGTTTTCTCTTTATCGCAAGATTTTCTTTGGCCGTAAACCCGGTTGGGATCAACAGCCGCTGCCTTATATCAAGGTGAGCGCGCCCAATGTGAAGGTGTCCGAGGCAAAAGTCAGCCAATATGCGCAAGTGTGTGGTTTTGATTTCGACGGTAAAATATTACCTCCCACCTACCTTTATGTGATGGCATTTCGCCTGCACGCGGTGATTTTTACCCATGATGGCATTACCTTCCCGTTACTTGGGATGATCCATTTAAAGAACCGTATTCAAGTTTATCGCCCGACGACGGTCGATGACGTGTTTTCCCTGGAATGCGCGCTAACAACCAGCCGTGAAACTGATTCGGGCTTAGAATTTGAGTTTGTTTCTAAGGCCTTTGTGGGCGAAGAATTGGTGTGGGAATCGCTGTCGACTTACCTCTATCGCATAGAGACTGCCGGTCGTCGCGTTCGTCCTCCAAAGGCACTTGAAATGGCTTGGGACTCGCCTCAATCATGGGAGTTGAGTGAAGATTTAGGTCGTCGTTATGCCAAAGCGTCGGGTGACTATAACCTGATCCACTTGCATCCGGTGCTGTCGAAACGTTTTGGTTTTGACCGAGTGCTGGCCCATGGTATGTGGTCTAAGGCGCGCTGCTTAGCGGAATTGATGCCTGAGATTGGTGAGCGCCCCTTTGTGGTCGATGTTGCCTTTAAGCTGCCGTTACTGATGCCTGCCGAAGTGGGATTTGGTTACGAAAAGTCGCCAGACAAGTGGGTGTTTGAGCTGCGAGACAGTAAAGGTCGCAGACCGCACCTCAGTGGTGAAGTACAGCTTTAAGCAGGATCAAGATAACGGCGCCAAGTGCGCCGTTATTGTTGGTGTTGTTTGAGGGGGGGGGCGTGGGTTAAGGCACGCTGTGTCCGGTTGATGCTTGCCAGATACTAAACCATTGCTGCCGGTCTAATGTGAGCGTCCGTGCGGCCACCGCGGTTTTTATCCTCGCGATATTACCACTGCCAATAATCGGTACGGGTCGACTCGGTAACATCCGCACCCAAGCATAAATCACTTGGCTGATATCTTGGGCGCCAATCTCATCGGCGATGACTGCTAAGGTTTGTTGCAAGCGAATGGCCTGTGGATGGCTATTGTCAAAGATTTTTCCGCCGCCTAAGCAGGACCAAGCCATCGGCCGAATGCGCCGCTCCTGACATAAATCGAGACTGCCATCGTGTAAACTCGCCATCATTAGCGGAGAGATCTCCAGCTGATTAGTGACTAAGGGCTCAGTTAATCTCGACTGCAATAATGACAACTGCGCATTGGTGAAGTTAGATACCCCAAAATGTTGCACTTTCCCAGCTTGTTTTAAGTCAGCAAAGGCATCGGCCACTAGATCGGCGTCCATTAAAGGATCGGGTCTGTGGATCAGCAACAGATCTATATAATCGGTTTTAAGCGACTTTAGTGATTGCTCCACGCTGGCAATAATATGCGCTTTGGAGGTGTCGTAATGGTTCACGTAGCGCTCGGGACGGCAATTGAAGGCGGGTTTTATGCCGCATTTGCTCACTAATTGCATCTGCTGTCTTAAGGCGGGTTTTAGCGCTAATGCTTCGCCGAACAGGGCTTCGCACTGGTATTGGCCGTAAATATCGGCGTGGTCCATAGTGGTCACACCTAGGTCTAAATAGTGTTCTATCAGATTAAGTCGCTCGGCGGGTGACATTTGCCAATTGTGCATTCGCCAAAAGCCGGCAACAAACTCTGAAAAAGTAAAAGGGGATCCGTTCATGTTGTTTCTCTTTTGGGAATCTGTATTTTGTAGGGTGAAGGGCCTTGGTCGATTTATTTGATGCAGATTAAGGAATCGCTCATTAACCCTTTCGATGGCTATATATCTTAAAGCTAATCACCTACTATCCGCCATATTCAATCAGCGGTGGCTGATACAAACTGTTTGCACGCTTTTGTTCCGTATACTCATTTCCTATAAAAGTTTGTATACCAAAGTTCCAGAGGAAAATATTACCCATGCTAACCGATATGGAGATTTCGCGCCGCGCGCATCTAAAAGATATCGCACAACTTGGTGCAGAGTTTGGGTTGTTGCCCGAAGAGATGCAGCTATTTGGTCATACCAAAGCTAAGGTGGAGCCACAAGTACAGCAGCGCTTAGCCGGGCAACCAAAGGGGAAGCTGATTATTGTGACCGCAGTGACGCCAACGCCCCATGGTGAAGGCAAAACCGTGACGACTATTGGTTTAACGCAATCGCTCAAGGCGCTCGGCAACAAAGTCTGTGCCTGTATTCGCCAGCCAAGTATGGGGCCTGTATTTGGGGTGAAAGGTGGCGCCGCAGGCGGTGGTTACGCCCAAGTGGTGCCCATGCAGGAGCTGAATTTGCACCTAACAGGCGACATTCATGCTGTGAGTAGCGCACATAATCTTGGTGCAGCGGCGATTGCTTCTCGGCTTTACCATGAGACGCGTTTGGGGCGGGCGGAATATGAGCGTCAATCGGGATTAAGGTATTTAGATATTGAGCCTAAGGGTATTCGTTGGCACAGGGTGGTTGATCATAACGACCGTTGCTTGCGGGAAATTGAGGTGGGATTGGGTGAAAACAACGGTCCTGCTTATCATTCAAGATTTGATATTACTGCCGCTTCAGAGTTAATGGCGATTCTGGCGCTGAGCGGCAATCTGGCGGATATGCGCGCACGTATAGGTAAGTTAGTGCTAGCCCTTAATCGTCAAGGGGAAACCATTAGTGCGCAAGATCTTGGTGTCGCAGGTGCGATGACAGCGATTATGGCGGAGGCGGTAAAACCCACTTTAATGCAGACCTTAAACGGTGCTCCTTGTCTTATTCATGGGGGCCCCTTTGCCAATATCGCCCATGGCAACTCATCGGTGATTGCCGATGATATTGCGTTAAAGTTAGCCGATTTTGTGGTGACCGAAGGTGGGTTTGGTTCTGATATGGGCTTTGAAAAGTTCTGTAATATCAAGGCGCGTCAGTCGGGATTAACCCCGAGCGCCGCCGTATTAGTGACCACTTTGAAAGCACTTAAGGCCAATAGTGGCCTAACGTCCGATGCGGATATTAATGTACCAGACCAAGTCCGTCTCGAGGCGGGTTTTGCCAACTTAAACTGGCATATCAACAATGTAGCGCGTTACGGTATTCCCGTTGTTGTTGCTATCAATCGTTTTGCCACCGATACGGACGCCGAGCTTAACTGGTTAATTGAGGCTGTAAGTGCTACCGCGGCATTTGGTTGCGAACTTAGCGAGGCTTTTAGCCAAGGTGAAATCGGCGCCATTAGCCTCGCACAAACCGTAATCCGTGCCTGTGAGCAGCCAAGCGAGTTTCGGTTGTTATATCCTGATGATATGGACTTAGAAGCTAAATTATCGACCTTAGCTGAAGTGGGTTATGGCGCCGCAGGGGTGAGCTTATCCGATGCGGCTAAGCTGCAATTACAGGAGCTCAACTCGCTTGGTTATGGGCATTTACCTGTTTGCATGGCGAAAACACCCTTATCCATTAGCCACGATCCTCAGCTTAAAGGTGTCCCTCAAGGCTTTATGGTACCCGTGCGTGAATTGGTACTGCATGCGGGGGCTGGGTTTATCACGGCATTGGTAGGTAATGTGATGACTATGCCAGGGCTTGGGTTAACCCCTGGTTATTTAAAGATAGATATCACCGCTGATGGTGAGATTACTGGATTAGGTTAGTTTGTTAGCCATTTGAATGTAAAGATGAAAAGGCGCAATCAAAGATTGCGCCTTTTGTTAAGAATTCGCTTTGACGAAAGACTATTTACTGGTTTGGTAAATATGCACATCGCGCTGTGGGAAAGGAATGCTGATACCCTCAGCATCAAAGCGCATTTTCACCTCACGGGTGATATCCCAATATACATCCCAATAGTCTTCTGGTTTTGCCCAGGGGCGGACGATAAAGTCGACCGAGGATTCTCCTAATACGTGCAACTTGATGAGTGGAGCCGGTACTTTTTGCACTTTAGGATGCGCCTCAACAATCGATTTTAGTACCGCTTCGGCCTGCTCAATGCTATCGCCATAGCCGATGCCAAATGTCATATCGACTCGGCGCTGGTGCTCGGCGGTAATATTGTTGATGGTATCCCCCCAAATCTTATTGTTGGGAATGATAAGTCTCTGGTTATCTAATGTTTTAATGGTGGTAGAGACTAGGCTCATATGGCTAACGCGCCCCGATACGCCAGCCGCATTAATCAAATCGCCGACATCATACGGACGATAGATCAAAATCATCATGCCTGAAGCAAAGTTGGACAGAGTATCTTGCAGGGCAAAACCGATGATCACACCCGCGATACCAAAGCCAGCCAGTAAGGGGCCTAATTCGATACCAAGCTGGGATAAAGCAATCAGTACGCCGATAGTAAATACTGCCTTGCCCGAGAGTGAGGTAAAGAAGTCTTGTAGTAACTTGCTGAAATTCAACTTAGAGTTGCTAACGGTATTACTGACAATTTTTTTCACCAGTTTGCCTGCAAGACCCGCGACAAACAGGATCAGAGAGAAGATAAATAACTTAAAGACCAATGTTGGTCCATGATTAATGGCTTGATCCTTCGCAGTATTTAGCCATTGCTCTATTAAGCTCGATGCCACATCAATGTTTAATACGTCCTGCGTAATATCACCTGAAATACTAAACAAGGTCTTTTTCAGCAAGGCTGTGTTTTGCCCTAGTGCATCCAGTAACTCGATATTGGTGCTGAGGCTCTGGCTGTTTTGTGCTAAACGTTCTTTTAGTTGTATCACGCGACTGGTTTGCGCTGCGGTAACGTCTTTCCCTGCATTGGTGGCATCATTTACCGCATTTTGTAACTGCTGTTGGGTGTAAGTGACAAAGCTGTCGAAGTTATCGGCGCGGTTAAGCAGGAGTTGGGTGAGCTGTGTTTTTTCAGCTGTTACATCTTGGCCAATTTGGGTTAGCCAGTTTAAGGTCTCAAGCCGTTGCTTGTAGTTATTGTCTTTGTCGAGTTCACGTTTTGAGATCTCGAGTAAGGTGGCTTCATCATCCGCCGTGCCAAGTTTTTGAGCCAACTTGGTGATGAGATCATTAAAGTAGTCGTTAATTTTCAGATTAAACTGCAATTGCTCTTGGATTAGAGCCAGCATAAAAGTTTTATCGTAAGTATTATCATCCAAGAGTGCTTTAATCTTATTGCGTAACTGTAAGGTCTTATTTTGAATGCGATATTCAACAATGGTGCGTAATTCACCTTGGTATTGACCTAAGCGCGCAATGTCCTCTTTAATGGCGGTCTGAAGTGTGGTTAATTCACTTTGGGTTTCGTTTGATGCCGAAGCGGTTGGGCTGGTTGTAATGGGGTCTGGATCTGCAGCGAATACCTTGGCACTCATCAGTAGTGGAAAGCTTAGGGCAAGTATCAATATTAGCGAGCGGCGCATAGACGTTATCTTCCACAAAAAGAGGTAGGTATATGATAGGTGTCGAGCTAAACCCTGTAAAATATCAACAGCATAATAGACTAACAATGTTTAAAATTTGTGCGCCAGTTTACAGCTTTAGGCCATAGAATGAAGCTCTGAAACCTCGACGCTAATTAGTTCGACGGAATGGGATAAGGATCTGATAAACTTAGCGCCCCATAGTTAGGAATGTACTTTACATGCTGTGCTCCCATTGTCATCAGTCGATTAAAATTGCCCAAATTACCCAGCAGCGCGGAAAGGGCTTTCACGCCCAAGTCCAATGTCCCCATTGTTCAGCGTGGCTTGGTCATAGTCCTAAATTATTGAAGTTAAAGTTGTTTGGTTTTTATGCGAGTGTTCTGACGGGCTTATACAGTTACTTCGATGCCTCGACGCGGCATTTTTTGATCCCTGTGATGATCTTCTGTGTGATGTTGCTGTTGGTGAGTCATTTTATGGATCAGCTGCAAACGATTGAGGCACCAGAGAAGGAAGACGATAGCGATCAACGGCAAAAGTATCGCTAGAGATGGGATGACACTGGTTTAACCCTGTCGAGCCGTTTAGGGGCCTACCACTGAGGCTCGACATTGTTTTACAGGGTGAACCTGTTATTGAATAACCTGTTCTTGACTCTCTAATGAGTGTTCTACGTAATAAATCCCGCCCAAAATGACTGCGCCGAAAATCACTATCCCTAAGATTAATCCTAAGTTTTCACGAAAGAATGCTAGCATTTTGGTTGCCTTTTGCTGGGTTGAATAGAATTAAATATTTAGCCTGTATAACACTGGGCACATAATAGATTCACTGACTTAAGCTAATCTTAAATAACTCTTTTTGCCAATAATGTGCTCTTTTTAAGGCGTCATCAGTTGCAATGGTAAATATCTTGTAACGCATTGCTTGACCATTACCTTATTGCAACTTACTAGCGGCCTGACTTAAACTTGTGCCACTTTTTACTATGGGGACGACTGAGTGAGACTAGATAGTCACTTAAGACGCACAATTTCGATATGGCTTGCCGCCGTATTGATACTGCTGTCTTTTGTTGCCTCAGCCCATAGTGTGACTCACCTTGATGATGGGGCGAAGACGCACTGTACGCTCTGCTTCCATCAACATCAGCTAAATAAAATTCTGTTCACAGCTCCGCAGACGTTAAATTTAGCGATACAGCGATTTGATGTTTGTGAGTTTGTCTTACCCGTTACCTTCTTCAAACACGTCAGTGTTTACCTAAGCCGTGCGCCGCCTGTTCTCCATTAAATCAACTTTAATATTTTAACTTATTGTATTTCTTGATGACTTAACTTAGTCATCGAGTGCTAGTTGTATTTTGGAGATATCATGACTGTTTTTAACAACCGAATTTCTTTGGTGGCCTTGGCGTGCGCATTTGCTTCGCCGACGTTATTTGCCGCTGACTCAAGTTTAACCAATCCAGCGATCAGTGCGGTGCTGAATGGCTATTATCAAACGGCTGAACGCCCATTGGCAGAAACCGCCGAAGGATTTGGTTTAGGTGAAACTGAGTTGGCGATGAGTGCCAATATTGACGACATGTTCTACGGCAAAGTGACCGCCGTCGTTGAGATGCATGATGGTGAAACCGAGCTTAATCTTGAAGAAGCCTTTATCCAAACCATGGCAATGCCTGCGGGTTTTTCCATCCGTGGCGGACGTTTCCTGTCGGATATCGGTTATCTAAATAACCAGCATTTACATACCGATTCATTCACCGACCGCCCGATTGCTTACCGTGCATTTTTCGGCGGCCACTACTTCGATGATGGCGTGCGCTTAAACTTTGTTGCTCCAACTGATTTGTATTGGACCATTGGCGCTGAAGCGTTCAAGGGCGAGAGCATGCGCGCCGCCGATGAACATGGCGAACGTGAGTTTAAAAATGTCGGTGTGTACACCTTATATTCAAAAATCGGTGGCGATATAGGGGATAACAGTTCATGGCAGGCGGGATTGAGTTACTTACGTAACGAAAACGGTCAAGTCACAGCCCATGAAGAAGGCGATGAGCACGAAGACGAAACTGCCGAGGAAGGCCATGACCACAGCCATGCGGCATCTTACACAGGTAAAAACACCTATGGTGCTGATTTTGTGTATAAATGGGCGCCAAATGGTAACTATAAATACCAAAACCTGACCCTGAGCGGCGAGTATTATCGTGTGACTGACTTTGTGCCGAGCGACCTTCATCCCGAGGATGCGCCGAGCAAGGATTATCATCAAGGTTGGTATCTGAGCAGCGTATATCAATTCACGCCTAGCTGGTCTGCGGGTGTGCGTTACGGCGAGGTGGATACCCAAGAGCTCCATGGCGATCATTTCCATGGACAGAAGTTAAAGGAATCTGAGGTGAGTCTGGCGTGGCATTCGAGCCATTTCTCGACGGTACGTTTCCAGTACACCAATCAGAAGGGAACTAACTTCGATGGAATCGAAGACGACAATGTTTTCACTGTTCAATACATTATGTCTCTGGGGGCTCACGGTGCGCATCAATTCTAATTTTGTTAAAGCGGCCGCAGCGGCCCTGTCTTTCGCCTGTTCAGGCTTTGCCCATGCAGAGCTGAATGTGTTTGCCTGTGAACCCGAATATGCCGCATTGGCAAAAGAGTTGGCTCCAAACGCCAGCATTTATTCGGCAACCACGGCCTTACAGGATCCGCATCAAGTGCAGGCGCGTCCGAGTTTGATCGCCAAAATGCGCCAAGCGGATCTGGTGGTCTGTGCGGGCGCCGATTTAGAAATCGGTTGGCTGCCAATGCTGCAAATGAAGTCGGCTAACGCTAAGGTTCGCTCTACCGATCAGGGGTTGTTTTTCGCCGCCGATCAAATCGATACCTTAGATAAGTTAGCGAGTGTGGACCGCAGCATGGGTGATGTGCATGCTCAGGGAAATCCGCATATTCACTTCGATCCGACTCGTTTGCTAAGCGTCGCGAATGCGCTCAGCGCTAAGATGAGTCAACTCGACCCGAGCGAGGCGGCGAATTACCAAAAGGCATTAGCGGATTTTAGCACTCGTTGGCAGGCGGCGATCCCTCGTTGGGAAGAACAAGCCAAACCGTTAAAAGGCAAAAAGGTCATCGCCTATCACACCAGCTTTAGATATCTGTTCAACTGGTTGGGGATTGAACAAGCTGCTGATCTTGAGCCTAAACCCGGTCTGGCGCCGACTAGCGGCCATTTAGCGAGTTTGCTGAGCCGTGCTGAGCAGGGCGATATTCTGGCTGTAGTTGTGGCGTCCTATCAGGATGAGCGTGGTGCTAAGTGGTTGGGTGAAAAGGCTAATCTACCTGTGCTTATGTTGCCAATGTCGGTAGGTGGCAACGATGCGAGTCAAGATCTCTTCAGCCTCTACGACAGCGCGATAGCCCTCTTAAACGGGGTGAAATAAGCCTATGTTGGATCTGGAACTGATGTCGATCCTGCTGCCAGCGCTGGCGGCGGGGATCTTAGTGCTCTCAACGCATATTGTACTTGGCAAACAAGTGCTTAAGCGTGGGATCATCTTTATCGATTTAGCCATTGCGCAAGTCGCCGCGTTGGGGGCGATTGTGGCGCACATGGACCACAGGTTAGAAGAGATGCCATTTTCTAATGCGTGGATGCCGGCCTTATTCGCCCTTGCGGGGGCGGGGTTTATCGCTTGGTTATCTAAGCGAATGGCGGGTGAGTTAGAAGCCATGATCGGTTGTTTTTATGTGCTATCGGCCGTGGCCGCTATGCTATTGCTGGCGAACGATCCCCATGGTGCAGAGCTGCTAAAACAATTGATGTCGGGCCAGATCCTTTGGGTGAGTTGGTCGCAATTAGTGTTACCGACAGTGGTTTATGCTGGGGTGTTGGCGTTGATTTTTTGGCGGCCACAAATATTAAATGGTGCCGGATTCTATCTCCTGTTTGCCCTAGTTATTACGTTGTCGGTTGAGCTGGTGGGCGTCTATTTAGTATTTAGTACCTTGATTTTACCTGCACTTGCTCTGAATAAATACCAAGGTAAAAACGGCTTGTTTTACGCCTATCTGGTCGGCCTTATGGGTTACTTACTTGGTCTGGTATTATCGGCAACCATGGATTTACCGAGTGGGGCGGCGATTGTCGCAACCTTGGCAGTCAGTGCACTGGTATTTCGTGTAGGCTTAAGCAAAATGGCTACAGTGAGTCAGATCTAACGCTAGGTTTTATGCTGAGTGTTAGGCGTTGATATTGATTTAAAAGCCCATCGATACGCTTATTGCGTGAGTAACGATGGGCTTTTGTTTGATTGTTAGCAACTCAGCTAACAGATGTAAACATTATATTGAGTCCCTAGGGCTGGGTGGCTATACTGTCGCCACTTTCACCCTTGGAGTATGTCGTGCTATTAATTGTCAGATCTGTGTTGTTGGCGGTGTCATTGTTACTTGCATTTATTTTTGGTGGTTTGGTTTGCCTATTACGACCTCGTCACCGTGACAATGTACATATGTTCGCCAAGATCTTTTCATCCGCAGCGCCGATTTTAGGGCTTAAAGTCATAGTACGTCGGCCTAAGGAAGTGCAGGATGGCCCCTATATATTTCTTGGAAATCATCAAAATAACTTCGATTTATTCACACATACTAAAGCGGTACCTAAAGGCACTGTGAGCTTAGGGAAAAAGAGCTTAGTGTGGATCCCCTTGTTTGGCCAGATCTATTGGCTTTCAGGTAATATTCTGATCGATAGAAAAAATCGCAATAGTGCTTTTGATACCATGGCGAAAACGGCGGAAAAAATTAAGCAGAATCGTCTTTCCGTGTGGATTTTCCCTGAGGGTACGCGCTCACGGGGGCGCGGACTGTTGCCCTTCAAAGCGGGAGCTTTCCACACTGCGATTGCGGCTGGTGTGCCAGTCGTACCCGTGTTGACGTCATGCCAAAGTCATATTGATTTGAACCGTTGGGATAATGGTGTGGTGATTATTGAGATGATGGCGCCAATCCCGACTGAAGGTTTGGATAAAGCTGACGCGAAAGCCTTTTCGGCACAGGTGCACGAGATTATGTCGGCAAAATTTAACGAGATAAATCGCGAAGCGGCAACATTAATGGGTAAAACTATCCCGGCTGATGACGTATAATAACGCCAATTTGAGCCAGTTTTATCTTAACGGAGACAAGTCCATGTCTATTGAAAGTCAGTTAAAAGCCCAATTCGCCGAGAATCGTGACATAGTGCAAGCCTTGCTCGACGATGGCTCAGAGCCAGATGCTGAATACACCATTGAGCACCATTTTTCATCGAGCAATTTTGAGCGCTTAGAAAAGGCTGCGGTTGATGCATTCAAACTTGGATTTGAAGTCAATGATGCTGAAGAAATGGAATTGGAAGATGGTTCGGTGATTTTCTGTTTTGACGCTGTTGCTTATCACAAGTTAGAAATTCCATTATTAGACAAAGCGACTGAACAGTTATTGCAACTCGCAGCCAAGCAAAAAGTGGATTATGACGGTTGGGGTACTTACTTTGTTGGCGATGAAGAAGATGAAGACGAAGAAGATGACGAACAGGACGATGGTTTTCCACATTAATACGTTGTCATAATTCTTATAAAGTAAAAGCCCATCAATGATGGGCTTTTACTTTATTAAGCCTAATTAAGTGGAAATTGCTGCTGCATGTAGGACGCTACAATTTCGGCCTTTCTGTTTGGCCTCGTAAAGCGCTTTGTCTGAGCAGGAAATCCAACTTGAACTGCTCGTAATATGTTTGCCTATTTCACATACGCCAAGGCTGACAGTCACTTTAATCTTCAGCCCCTCATACACTACGGTGGATTCAGCGATCTTTTCCCTCAAACGCTCGGTAAAGTTGAGGGCATCGGTGCCACTGGTATTGGGCATGACTACCGCAAACTCTTCGCCGCCATAGCGACCGACACAGTCGGTTTCCCGCAATGAATGACTCAGAAGATGGGCGATATGTTGAATAACCTTGTCACCTGCAAGGTGGCCGTAGGTGTCATTGATATTTTTGAAATGATCAATATCAATCATCACCAAGCTTGCTACACCGGAATAACGGGCATAGAGATCGTACTCGTGTTCCAAGCATAGTTGCCAATGGCGGCGATTATGCAGTTGCGTTAATCCATCGGTTTGACTAAGACGCTCTAACTGTTCGTTGGCGGCCTTGATCTGCAACTTATTCACGGCGATATCGGTGACATCATAAATAATCACACTGATATGGGTAATTTTGCCTGTTAATGAAGCGAGAGGCAGCAAAGTTACGTTCTGGTACATAAAATCGGCGCGCCCAGTAATTGGACGATAGTTTTTAAACTGAAACACGTAAGGTCTTTGTTCCCAACTAATAAATGCTCGATTTTTGAGCATAAAAACCGATTCCATTTTTTGCTTTAGCCAAGTAGCTGGCAAATCTGGGAAGCGGCTAAACAGGTTTTGACCTTTAATAGAATTGGGTGAAACGCCACTATGGTTTTCCATAAAGCCGTTCCACAGTTGGATATTATAATCGCGATCTAATACCACGAGACCCACTTCTATGGTTTGTACCATATCGATTAGCCAATGGAGTTCGTTCATTGCGCTTTGATCGTTTGACATAAGGTAAAGTCCAACTGATTAATCGAGTAAATAACCGAGTTTGTAGCTCAGTGTCGGAATAGAGTCTTCGGTAAAGAGCAACAGTAAGTCGCATTGAATATTATGATTTTCAATACGATAGTTGATTTCCATCGCTAATGTTCTGTGCCATTTTTCCGAATTATCATGGATAAGATCATTCACTGTACAGTGACGGCCCAACACCACAGGATGGGCTTGGCTGAATTTCATATCGAGTTGTTCTGAGATCCCATTCAGGAATGCACCAATCAATACGTTCCCCGTGTCGATCAGTACTTCAATCTCGGTATTCTTATCCTCAGGATTTGCAACCCCCATGAGCTTGGCCATATCTTTAAAGCTTGAATCATGGAATAACAACAGTGCTTCACCCGCAACGCCTGCACCAATAAATCCTTGGCAAAGTGCTGAAACAGTTGAGCTTTCTTCTGTTGCTTTCAGAGCCATGGTCAGTTCGCTGACTTCGAGCACGTTCACATTGGGGATAGGTAATAGGACAAATACGTCGAGTAATTTGGCGAGCAAATCGGCTGCACGGCCCATGGCAACGTTAGCGATCTCTTGGCAGGCATCACGCATATCGACTTTGATCATCGGCGTGTCTTCCACCTGATCTTTCTGCGTTAGGGTAAGAATGCCGTACTCCTGGAGGATATTACTGATGGCATCAGCACTGACGGGTTTTTGGATAAAGTCCAATGCACCTAGAGCTTTAACACGTTCATGAGCTTTGATTTGTATATCACCCGAGACCACAATGATAAGGGCGGGGAGATCGTTTTGTTGAACGGTTTGTAGTACTTCATAACCATCCATTACGGGCATATTGAGATCGAGGAAGACCACTTCGCCTTTACCTGCGCGAATGGCATCTAACCCTTCGGCACCATTGGTCGCGTAGGTAATCTCGACATCCCATTCTTTGGGAAGGGTGCGAGCCATTTGTTTACGCGCCATAGCGGAATCGTCACAGATGAGTACAGAGATTGTCATGCTGACTACAGATCCTTATTTGCCCATTTATTGAAGATAACACTAATTCTTCATGTTTGAGTGACGAATTATGTGCTTCGGGCAAGTTTGATTTACATCATCTATATATAACTTATAGATTTAATTAGCTAATTTTATTTATCTTGCCATTAAATTCTAAAGGCATAGTGCGATTAAAATTGTGGTTAGCTAAGTTAACTTCGTTATTTATCGCAAAAAATACCTCGATTTTGCGACCATCTATATGCTTAATCCATCAACAGATGTCTACAGTATCGATTCTCTATCTGCACAGGTATACATGCTGTAGGTAAGCGGAGTTGCTAGAGATGCATTTTGTTCAAATTAGACGCTGGCATGGGCTGAACAGCATCGTAAATTTATTCTAACAGCTTCATAAATCAGAATTTGTTAGGTTTTAGATTGCAGCCTAACATAATCGCACACTAATACTTAACGGTGACTGACAATATTTTGACTAAAGTCAAAATTCGGCCTTATGTTACATGTTTTGGTTAATCATGCCAAACATGTTAACATTTGGTCTGGACTGACCAGTAGCAGGATATTTCATGGGTGAGCGTTGTGTGCAAGTTACGGTTGAGAATGGCATCGCAAATGTTGTGCTTAATCGTCCAGAAAAGTTCAATGCAATTAATTATTTGATGTTTAGCGAACTCGATAAAACCATCAAAAGGATTAAATCAGATCCGCGTATTCGGCTAGTAATTTTATCTGGCGCCGGAGGTCATTTTAGTTCTGGCTTGGATGTCAAAAGCGTGATGTCTGCGCCGATGCAAGCAGTTAAATTGCTGTTTAAAGGGTTGCCAGGCAATGCCAACCTAGCCCAAAGAGTATCCCTTGGCTGGCAGCGTTTACCTGTACCCGTTATCGCGGTATTGGAAGGCTGCTGTTATGGTGGAGGAATGCAAATCGCTTTAGGTGCGGATTTTAGGATTGCAAGCCCTGACAGTAAGTTATCCATTATGGAGGCCAAATGGGGGCTGGTGCCCGATATGGCAGGCCTAGTGGCATTGCGGCAAATTATGCCAAAGGATCAAGCGATGTTACTCAGTCTCACGGCAAAAGTGCTCTCTGGCGAAGAGGCTAAAGCCTTAGGATTAGTCACTCAGTTAAGTGATAACCCAATGTTAAGCGCGCAGCAATTGGCGGAAGAACTCCTCAATACCTCCCCCGATGCGGCTGCGGCAATTAAGTTGAGTATTAACCGTAGTTGGACTGCATCGGTCCGTTCTTTGCTTTGCCGCGAGTCATGGAGCCAAGTGAGATTGCTGCTAGGCAAAAATCGCACTATTGCGGCAGTTCGCCAGCTAAAAGATCCCACTAAACCCTACAAGGATCGCCAGTCTGGCTGGTAACTTAGTTGATGCCCTTAGCGAGAAAGCCATGGTAAAGACTTCCTTAATGCTGAGGCAGCGTTGATGTGTCGAGCTTTATTTTGTACTAGCAAGCCGTGCTCGTAAAATCAGGGGATTCAAATTTCAATAGGCGCCGCTCATTCGGGCGGCGAATCCTCTTATGGCCGTTAAACAATTCTGCCAAGCGCTTTCATTATCCAGATTCAATGCCAGCGTTGTCTGCCGATAATTGGGTGCCTCTAAGGTCACTGCCAGCGTTTTACGTTGTGCAGCCGTTTCTAATGAGGCGGGGTGACCATCGGGTGATTGAATATCGAGTATCGGCATCGTGAGTTTAGCGAGCTTCTCGGCTATGGCTTGGTTGCGCGTTTCGTCTTCACTGTAGGGATTGATGACAATCAATACATCGGGATCGGCAATTTTCTTTTGGCTTAATAGGCTTATCAATAATCCAGCACTTTGATCGGCGGTGATCAGCACTCGTTTACCAGGATAATCGCTACCAACGCTGTCGAGCTGTGACATGCTTTTAACGAGAAAGTCTTCTTGCTCAAGGAGATGCTTATTACTGTCTTCCGGCTTTACCTTTTGACTTGGTTTATTGGAAGGCGCGGTTAATTGCGCTGACCCCGCAGTCGCGACTTCAGTTGCTGGGGTGGCAAAATTGGGCGCTGGTGGTTCTGTTGGCGGCGTGAGGCTTAAGCTCGCCCAGCCGGCAGCATTGATATTACGTCGGACAAAGGCCATTAATCCGGGCGCATCGGCGGTGCCATTAGTGGCGGGTAAAATAATGGCTGCACCGAGTTTTTTTCGGCCTTCCCACGAGCGGACTAAGAGTTCAAGTGGTTGGTCATCTATGGTGATTTGTTTGATCTCAT